>JALYTR010000351.1 GCA_030854165.1 Pseudomonadota bacterium
CGGCGCCGGTCTACGTCAACGGAAAAATCTGGGTTGTCGTCAACACGGCCGTCACCCAACCCGACACCACAATGACCGACGGGGTGGCTTGGTTCGAAATGCAGACCTCCGGAACAGCCAGTTCGTTCACCGCCAGTCTGGTCGGCCAGGGCGTCATCTCGGGGCCGCAGGACACCGCCCTCATGTATCCGGCCATCGCCATGAACGCGGCCGGCACGGGCGGCATCGGGGTGACGATCACCGGCGCCACCCGCTTCCCCACCACCGCCACCATCGCCATGCCGGAGTTCTCCAGCCCGACGATCAAACTGTCGGGCGTCGGTGCGTTGCCAGACGATGGCTTCACCGCCTATCCTCAGGAAGGCGGCAATGGGGTCGGACGCTGGGGCGACTACGGGGCGGCCGACGTCGATGAATCCGGCAACTTCTGGTTCGCCAACGAATATATCCCCAACACCAACCAGCACCCCCGCAGCCTGTTGGCCAATTGGGGCACCTACGTCACCCACGTGACGCCATAGGAGGGCGTTAGGGCTTCGCGGCGGCCTTCCTCATCGAGGGTCTCGCCTGCCCGAGTCCGACACTATTGACGATGCGGCTCGGGCGGATGCACACGGCATCCGCCCGAGTCGATATTTGGCGAGGATCCGAGCCTTGGCGGCGGGAGACGGCGACAATCCTGGCGAGCGCGCCAAGGCGGCGCTGCAACGGCGCGACGGGCGCGCCGCCCTGGAACTTCTCGCCCAGGTCCCGGCGGCCGAGGTCATCGCCGATACCTGGCTCGACAAGGCCCTCGCCCTGCGCATGACCGGCGATCTGGTCGCCGCCGTCGAGGCGCTGGATGGCGTCCTGACCCTGGAGCCGCGAAACTTCCTGGCCCTGCTCTCCAAGGGCGCGCTTCTGGAAAGGCTCGGCCAGGCCAAGGCGGCGGCCGTGATCTACAGGAACGCCCTGGCGGTGAGTTCGACGTTCGAGACGCTGCCGCCGGCGCTCGTCGCGCCGGTCGAACGCGCCCGCCAGGCGGTGGCTGCCCATACGGCGGCCCTGGCCGAGCACCTGCGCGCCAGCGTGGCGAGCCTGCGGGCCGAGACTGGCGGCGAGGCGCTGGAGCGCTTCGAAGAGTGCCTGAGCATCTACGCCGGCGAGACGCGAGCCTATGTCCAGGAGCCCCTGCTCATCACCTGCCCGCGCCTCCCGGCGATCCCGTTTTACGAACGCGCGCTTTTTCCATGGCTCGCCGAGCTGGAGGCGGCAACGACCGAACTCCAAGTGGAGTTGGGCGCCGTTATGAAGGCCCGCGCCGACGATTTCGCGCCCTATATCGCCTTTCCGGCCGGGGCCCCGGTCAATCAGTGGGGCGAACTCAATCATTCTCGCCGTTGGAGTTCGTATTTTCTGTGGCGGGACGGCGCCCGTCAGGAGGGCGCCCGCGCGGCCTGCCCCACAACCGCGGCTCTGCTCGATCGCATGCCCATGGCCGATCAGCCGCGCTTTGCACCCACCGCCCTTTTTTCGGTTCTCGAACCGCGCACGCGAATTCCGCCCCACACCGGCTCGGCCAATACCCGTCTGGTGGTCCACCTGCCGCTGATCCTGCCCGGCCCGGCGCGCTTCCGGGTCGGCAACGTGACCCGATCCTGGCGCCTCGGGGAAGCCTGGGTGTTCGACGACACCATCGAGCACGAGGCGTGGAACGACGCCGACGCGCCCCGCGCCATTCTCATCTTCGACATCTGGAACCCGCTGCTCTCACAGGTCGAGCGGCGCCTGATCTCGGCGATGATGACCGCCAAGAACCAATTCCTGGGCGCGGAATAGGGAAGCGCCGAGGCGTCCTCATCTCTCCCGTCGAAAGCGACCCGTCGGACTCAAATCCCGAGCCGGCGATGGGCGGTCGGCTCGCCAGCCCCGGCGGCGCGGATGCGCGCCACCGCCTCCGCCAAAGGCTCGACGGCGACGGCCATATGATGAGCGTTGGCGTGCAGCAGGCGCTCGGCGTCGAGCATCATGCCGACGTGGCCCGGCCAGAACACCAGATCGCCGCGACGCGGAATGCCGGGCGGGGCCCGGGCGCCCAGGCCCGCCTGCTGATCGCTGTCGCGCGGGCAGGCGCGACCGCCCGCGTAAAGCGCTTGCTGGACGAGGCCTGAACAATCGAGGCCGAGGCTGTCGCGGCCGCCCCATAGATAGGGCGTCGCGACGAATCGTTCAGCGACGTCGGCTGGATCGGCGAGGCAGGTCCCCATCGGCGCCAGATGGGTCTTGGCGATCCAGCCCAGACCCGCCGCGTGGGCGAACCGATCCGCATCCGCGTCGATCGAAACCAGGGCGTTCAAGCTGAGCGGCCCGCGCCCCGGCGCCTTGACCGCGGGCGTTTCGAAGGCGAAGGCGCGCAGGGCGGCGATCCAGTGCGTCGGCGCCCTGATCTCGCTCGACAGGGCGGCAGCTTCAACGAAACCGACGCAGCCGTCGCGGCGCGCCTGGCCCCAGACGTGGCCATCCGCGGTCTCGACCCGATCGAACAGCTCGCCAAACAGCAGCTGGTCAATCTGCTCGGCCGTCGGATCGGGGGCGGAGCGAATGGCCGCCACGGGACGCACGAGCTGCATCGGCGTCGCCTCCGCGAAGCGCTCGGCGCGCAGAATCCCCTCCAGACTGCTTGCCGCCACGCCGGCCCGCGCCAGGATGATTCGCGGATCGAAGGCGCTCACGCGAAGCGCGCCTTGAGCACCGCGTAGAGGGCGCGAATGGCCTGAATCTCGGCGCCCTGGGGCCAGCCGGGCCTAGCATGGGGATTCCAGGCGAAGATATCGAAGTGAATCCAGGCGCTTTTCGGGGCGAAGCGTTGCAGGAAGAGGGCGGCCGTCATCGAGCCGGCCTGCGCCCAGGCGTCGGAGTCGTTCCTGATGTCGGCGATGTCGCTGGCCAGGGCGTCGGCGTACCGCGCCCAGAGCGGCATGCGCCACACCGGATCGTCGACCTGGCGCGAAGCGGCCGCAACTTCGGCGGCCAGAGCGTCATCGTTCGTGTAGAAGGGAGCGATGTCCGGCCCCAGGGCCACGCGGGCGGCGCCGGTCAAGGTGGCCAGATCTATGGTGAGCGCCGGCGAAAGCTCGGCGGCGCGCGCCAGGGCGTCGGCGAGGATCAGCCGGCCTTCGGCGTCGGTATTGCCCACCTCGATGGAAAGGCCGCTTCGCGAGGCCAGGACATCGCCTGGGCGCATGGCGTCGCCGGCGATGGCGTTCTCCACGGCCGGGATCAGGACGGTCAGGCGCACCGGCAGGCGGGCGGCCATGATCATCCGCGCTAGGGCCAGGG
>JALYTR010000352.1 GCA_030854165.1 Pseudomonadota bacterium
CAATACATAAGAGCGAGGCGATGGCGGCCGTCCACGAGATGATGGAGGGTTTCCACCAGAGCGGCGCGATCGGCAAGCAGACCATGCGCGAGTTCGACGAGGCTTGCCTTGCGCCGACGCCGTTCTTGTCACCGGGAGAGATCAGGGCGATCAGGGCGATCAGGGAGCACGAGGCCGTGTCGCAGCCGGTGTTCGCCCGCTATCTGAACGTCTCGAAAAACCTGGTGTCGGAGTGGGAGCGCGGGGCCAAGCGCCCCGGCGGCCCGGCCCTGCGACGGCTCACCGTGGTCAAGAAGAACGGACTGCGGGCGATTGCCCAACTAGGCGCCGTGGGCCGCCGGGGTCGAAGAGCGATCCGCTGATCGAAGCGGGGTTGGCGGTTTGGGGGAAGGATTTGGGTAGGGGGCGCAACGTCGCCGCTCCAGCCTTGTGTTATTTCTGTAACCCCGGTACCACTGAAAGTGGACTGCAGGGGCGCTGGATTTTGGACATCCGACCCCTGCAGCTCCGGCTCAGTCGGATACCCGACTCACAACCTCTTTTGGAAAAAGGTTGCATCTCCTTTTAACTTTCCGCCATCGCCATCACGACTGCAGCGATTTTGCGCGCCTCTGTCTCAGTTAAATCGAATGGCAAGCCTTGGACGAAGATGGTTAAGTCGGATCGAATAGCGATTGGCATGATGTTGCCCGCCGCCACCGGCAATAGATTTGGACGGGTTGTTTCTGGCCGCTGCTCGGACGAAGGCGAACGCGATGACGGCGTGGATTCACCGTCGCCCTTTGCCTTTGGTCGCTCACGACGCTGTATGGATGGTCGAAACGCAAGAGGGTTATTGAGATAAGATCGGAAGTCGTCGAGGGATGACCGAAGTCTACTCCTGTAGGTGTTCAGACTCCCCCGAGTATATTTCTTTCCGTGAAGATGATTAAACCGCGATACGACGTCATCAACATCCACGCCGGTGACGTCGTTTGCCTCTGCGGGCTCCAATATGCCTAGTAATTTGGCGGCGGCGGCCTGGCGCGCCTGCGCCGTAGCCCTCGCCATCAAGCCCTTGTCACCCGCCCATTCCAAGAACTGTCCGAGGGCTTCCCTAGATCGATTTCCGTCCATTCGAATTCTCCGTGGGGCCTGTTTAGCGCGCCAACGATTCGAATGCAAGTGATGGGTTCAGAAATATCAAAAATCGTCCAGCTAGATCGGCGTTGACTGGAGCCGGACGCCCACCGATCGCTTCCCGGCAAATTGAATCGCATCGGATAGGGCGGCAAGAGACCTATTCCCAATCCGGGCACCCCTCACCCCCTCCCGGCATGATCCGGCGCATGAAGCCGTCGGACAGGGGGACGGTGAAGGCGGTGTCGCCGTGGGCGGGGCTGTAGACGATCAGCGCCGCGCGGACGGGAGCGACGGAGGCGCCCTCGCGTCTGAGGGTTTCGGCGATGTCGCCGGAGCGATGCGGGCCGGGACCGCGCTTCGCCATGGCGCGCGGATGGAGCTTCTTCGCCGCCCTCGGGCGATCGAAGCGGACGCGGAAGACGCTGGCGTCCAGATCGGCCAACGCCTCGTCGGTGGCGCGGCGGGCGTCGTGGGCGTCGATCGGCGAGGCGTCGGCCCGAAGCGTTCGAAACTGTCGGCCATCAGCCCGGTCCATTCCGTCGAGGATCATCCCGGTTGAACGCGCCCGACCGCTCTTTTCCCGAGAAGCTGACGCGGCGGCGCGACCCCCTCACCCTGCCCTCTCCCCCGTAAAGAACGGGGGCGAGGGTTTCAGATGGGTGGATGCCGTGGGCCCCGCGGCCGGGGCTTCCCCACCGTCGGCGCGTCGTTCAGCCGCAGGCCGGGGGGTCGAGGCGGCGAGCGTTCCCGACCCCGATGTTCAGCCGTGGCCGAAGGGACTTCCGGCGCCAGCGCGCGCGGCTTCCGCCCCCTCCACCACTTCGTGGTCCCCCTCCCCCGCTTCGCAGGGGAGGAGAGGTCTGGTTGGTTTCGGGAGGGGTGAATCGGAGAGGCGCGGCCGCGCGGAGGGCGAACGGTTCGGGTGTTTCCGTTCCCACAATTGGAGCGCATACTGCCCAAAGCGCGAGAGGCGATGCGAATGAGAATCGCGGCGGTCGTGATGGGTCTGGCGGGGGTGCTGGGCGCCTGGGTATTGGCGGGCGGGGGCGGGGCGTGGGCTTCGACGCCAGTCACGCCGCCGCCGATCATCGCCCAGGTCCCGACGCCCGATGAGGCGGTCGCCGCCCCCGAGAGCCTGGCGCTGGCTCAGGATCCGACCTCGCGGCTGACCCTGGCGGTGAAGGTCAATGGCCGGGGGCCCTTCGACTTCCTGGTCGACACCGGCTCGGACGTCACGGTGATTTCGCGCGAACTGGCCGCCACTCTGGCTCTCCCGGCCGGGCCCAGGGTGGTGATGCATGAGACCACCGGGTCGGACGACGTTCAGACCGTAACGATCGACCGTCTGGCGATCGGCGCCCGAGTGGTCGGCCCCATCGAGGCGCCGGCCGTCCCGGCCAAGGACCTGGGGGCGATGGGGATGCTGGGCGTCGACGCCCTGCGCAACCTGCACGTGGTGATGGACTTCAAAGCCATGCGGATGTCGAGCGCGCCCAGCCAGGCCGAGCCGTTCGATGGCCATACCATCGTGGTTCACGGCTACGGCCGGTTTGGCCAGCTGATCCTGGTCAACGCCAGCATCCGCGGCGTGCGGGTCTATGTGGTGCTCGATTCCGGCTCGCAGATGTCGGTGGGCAATCTGGCCCTGCTGGGCCTGCTCAGCCACCGCCCCGTCAAGGGCGATCCGCGCTTCACCACCGAGATCGTCAGCGTGACCGGCCGCAAGATGGCCGTCGAACTGGAGGACATCGCCGAGGCCAATGTCGGCGGCATCGTCATCCACAACATGCCGCTGGCCTTCGCCCAGCTGCCGGTGTTCAAGCGCTTCGGCCTGACCCACCAGCCGGCGATGCTGCTGGGCATGGATGTGCTGAGCCAGTGCCAGCGGGTGTCGGTGGACCTGCGCCGGCGGGAGGCGACGTTTACGCTGAATTGAGGGCGGGCTCCTCCGTCCATCGAAGCCGCGGCTTCCT
The DNA here is from genome assembly GCA_030854165.1 of Pseudomonadota bacterium. Lineage (GTDB taxonomy): Bacteria > Pseudomonadota > Alphaproteobacteria > Caulobacterales > Caulobacteraceae > Acaudatibacter. Next base: position 3,096 of record JALYTR010000352.1, read on the forward strand.
GGCCGCCAGGGTCTCGTCGAGCCTTCGCAGGGGGGCGTGGAAGGGGGCGCCTTTGAAGCGGGCCACGTCGCCGGCCTTGGCGGCGGCGGCCAACTCCAGCAAGGCGTCGCAGAAGCGGTCGAGCTCACGGCGCGGTTCGGTTTCGGTGGGCTCGATCAGCATGGCCCCGTGGACGACGAGGGGGAAGTACATGGTCATGGGATGGAAGCCGACAT
>JALYTR010000034.1 GCA_030854165.1 Pseudomonadota bacterium
GGTGCGCGTCTATTCGCTGAGGGCCGGCACGATGATCGAACTTCTGCGTTGGCTGGAGGAGACAGAGAGGCTGTGGAGCGAGCAGCTCGCCGCCTTCAAGACTCACCTCGAACAGGCGCCCGGCGAACAGGCGCCAGGCGCGTGAGTTCGCGCCTCTTTGTCGCTTTGCGCGTGAAGGCGTCACCCGAGCGCGCTTTCGAAGCCTTCACCGGCGAAATCGGCGCATGGTGGCGGCCAAACCCGATCTTCGCTTTCACGTCCCGCGATCCGGGCGCCCTGTCCTTCGAGCCGGGGGAGGGGGGCCGGCTCATCGAAACCCTGCCGGGTGGCAAGGTGTTCGAGATCGGCAAGATCAGCGCCTGGGAACCGCCGCATCGGCTGGCGTTCGCCTGGCGCCAGGCCAGTTTCGCCGAGGGTCAGACAACGGAAGTGGACATTCGCTTCGAGGCGGTGGGCGAGGAGACCCGCGTCACCGTCGAACACACCGGTTGGGACAGCGTCCCGGCGGAAAACGTCGCCCGTCATGGCTTTCCGGACGCGGCATTCCTCCAGCGCCACGCGGAGTGGTGGCGAGCGCTGCTGGCCTCGTTCGAAGACTCCCTTGGCGGGCGCGGGGGCCGCCGATCATGAGCGACGCAACCTCCGCGCCCCCGGCTCGGCCGCCGCGCGCCGCCGCCTTCGGCTTCATCTTCGCCACCGCCCTGATGAACGCCGTCTCCTTCGGCATCATGATCCCGATCCTGCCCAATCTGATCAAGCAGATGGTCGGCGGCGACACCGCCTCGGCCTCCGAATGGAACGTCCTCTTCGCCACCACCTGGGGTGCCATGCAGTTCCTTATCGGTCCGGTGCTCGGCATGCTGTCCGACCGCTACGGTCGTCGGCCGGTCCTGTTGATCTCGATCTTCGGCCTCTTCGTGGACTTCCTGTTCATGGCCTTCGCGCCCACTCTGGCCTGGCTCTATGTGGGACGGATTCTCAACGGCATGACCGCCTCCAGCTTCTCCACCGCCAACGCCTATGTGGCCGACATCACGGCGCCCGACCGACGGGCGCGCAATTTCGGGCTGATGGGCTCGGCCTTCGGCTTCGGCTTTGTGATCGGCCCCAGCCTGGGTGGAGTGCTGGGCGAAATCAGCCTGCGCCTGCCGTTCATGGTCGCCGCGGGTCTTTGCCTGGTGAACTGGATCTATGGCCTGCTTGTCCTGCCCGAATCCCTGCCCCGCGAGCGGCGGACGGCGTCGATGAACTGGCGCCGGGCCAACCCCCTGGGCGCCCTGGCCTTCCTGCGCGAACACGGCGAGCTCCTGGGCTTGGCCGCCGTCGGTTTCCTCTTTCAGCTTGCCCAGGTCGTCCTGCCGACCATCTTCGTCCTCTACACCGGCTACCGGTACGGCTGGACTCCAGCTATCCTGGGTTTCACCTTCATGGCCACCGGCGCGGCGATGATCGTGGTCCAAATGTTTTTCGTCGGGCCGGTGGTGCGGCGGATCGGCGAGCGCGGTGCGGTCTTGGTCGGGGCGGGAGTCGGGGCCCTCGGTTTCATGATCTACGCCCTGGCCCCATCGGGCCTGATCTATCTCATGGCCATCCCCGTTTTCGCCGCCATGGGCTTTCTCCAGCCGGGCCTCCTCGGCCTGATGAGCCGGCGGGTTGGACCCACCCACCAGGGCCAGCTCCAGGGCGCCAACCAGAGCCTGCAGGGAATCGCCTCCATCGTCGGCCCACCCCTTTTCGGCCTTACCTTCGCCTGGTCGATCCGCCACGAGTCCAGCCTGCACCTGCCGGGCCTGGCGATCATCCTCTCGGCGGGCTTGCTGGCGCTGGCGTTCCTGCTCTCGCTGCGCGTGGCCCGGCCCATCGCCGCGACCGCGACTGCCTGATGGCGCCATGATTGCGCCGAACAGTTCGGCGAAGCATGGCGAAAATCCACCTTCCGGACCTCCCATGAGCTCCTGCCGCGCCCTGATCCCCGCCCTCGCTCTTCTGGCCGCCTGCTCGGGCCCAGCGCCCGCCAGCCGCGCCCAGAGCGCCGAGGCTCAAAGCAACGAGCCTCTGCCCGCCCCGCGCCGTGTCCCGCCCAATCTGGCCGCCCTCCAGATGTCCTTCGCGCCCATCGTGCGGCGGGCCGCGCCGGCGGTGGTCAATGTCTATTCGCGCCGCGTGGTGCGGAGCCAGGTCGATCCCTTCTGGGGCCTGTTCGCCGGCGGCGGCCCGGCGCGCGACCGGGTCGAGCAGTCGCTGGGCTCCGGCTCGATCGTGCGCGCCGACGGGGTGATCCTCACCAACCATCACAATATCGAGAACGCCCAGGAGATCATGGTGGTCACCGCCGACCGCCGCGAATGGCCGGCCAGGGTGCTTCTCGACGACGCCCGAGCCGATCTGGCGGTCCTGAAGATCGACACCAAGGCCGAACGCCTGCCGACCATCGCCATCGACGCGGCGGCCAGCCCCCAGGTGGGCGACCTGGTCCTGGCCATCGGCGATCCGTTCGGGGTCGGCCAGACGGTGACCAACGGCATCGTTTCGGCCCTTGCCCGCTCGGACGTCGGGATCAGCGACTATTCCTTTTTCATTCAGACCGACGCGGCGATCAATCCGGGCAATTCCGGCGGCCCGCTGGTGGACATGGACGGCGACCTGATCGGGGTCAACACCGCCATCGTGTCGGGTTCGGGAACCTCGTCTGGAGTCGGGTTCGCCATCCCGGCAGTCATGGCCAAACAGGTGGTGAACGCGGCGCTGGGCGGCGGCCACGCGGTTGTCCGCCCCTGGTTGGGCGTCAAGACCCAGGGCCTCACCGGCGACATGGCCAAGAGCCTGGGCCTGGCCGCCCCGCAGGGCGTGGTGGTCACCGATGTCTGGCCAGGGGGCCCGGCCGCCAGAGCCGGCCTCGTCCAGGGCGACGTCATCGTCTCGGTGAACGGCCAGGCCATCAACGACGACGCCGGACTCACCTACACAGTGGCGACCCGCGGCGCTGGCGACGCCCTTGCCCTGGCCGTGCGCCGCAATGGCGGGTCGCCGCGCATCCTCACCGCCAAGGCCGAGGCCTCGCCCGCCAGACCCGCTCCGGACGCGCGCACCCTCGCCGGCCGCAATCCCCTCGCCGGGGCGAGCGTGGTCAACGTCTCGTCGGCCGCCGCCTATCAATACGGCGTCGATCCGTTCAGCGCCCAGGGCGTCCTGGTCACCGCCGTCGGTCAAGGCTTCGCCCAGCAGATAGGCCTGCGGCCGGGCGACTTCATCCGCCAGATCAACGGCGCAAAGATCGCCGACACCGCCGATCTGGCCGCCGCCCTCCGGTTGGGCTCCGGCGCCTGGTCCCTGGTCATTCAGCGCGGCGGCCAGACGATCACGGCCAGATTCCAGGGTTAGGGTTGGTCGGTTGAGATGAACCACCCACCTCCACCTAATCTCCCAATGCGCTAGAGTAACCGGCGCTCGGGCCGGCGCGAAGCGGAGCGGATGCTCAACACCGCGAACCTCCTGACCTGGATCATCGCCGCCGTGGCCACCGTGGGAGTGATTGCGCGGCCGTTCAAACTGCCCGAGGCGGTATGGGCGGCCGGCGGGGCTGCGCTCCTGGTGGCGGGCGGTCTTCTGCCGCTCGCCGACGCCGCCAGAGCCGTGGGCAACGGTGGCGATGTCTACCTTTTCCTGATCGGCATGATGCTGCTCTCCGAGACCGCCCGTCGCGAGGGTCTGTTCGACTGGGTCGCCGCTTTCGCGGTGAACCGCGCCAAGGCCTCGCCCCGCCGCCTTTTCCTCCTGATCTATGGCGTCGGCGTGGTGGTGACGGCCTTGCTCTCCAACGACGCCACCGCCGTGGTGCTGACGCCGGCCGTCTACGCCGTCGCCAGGAAGGCCAAGGTGGCCCCGCTGCCCTACCTTTTCGTCTGCGCCTTCATCGCCAACGCCGCGAGCTTCGTGCTGCCGATCTCCAATCCCGCCAACCTCGTCCTCTACGCCAACCACACCCCGCCGCTTGGCCGATGGCTGGCCAGCTTCGCCCTGCCGTCGGTCTTCGCGATCGTCGCGACCTATATCGCGCTTCGTCTGACACAGGGCGCCGCCCTGCGCGGGACTTGCGCCGGCGATGTCGAACAGCCGACGCTTTCGGCCGGCGGCTGGATGGCGCTCGGCGGAATCGCGGTGACGGCGTCGGCGCTCATGGCCGTATCGGCCTTCGACCTGCCGCTCGGGCCGCCGACCGCGATCCTCGGCGTCCTGACCACCGCCGTCGTTCTGCTACGCGAACGAAGGTCGCCCATGCCGGTGTTGAGGGGCGTCTCCTGGGCCATCCTGCCCCTGGTCGCCGGTCTGTTCGTGCTGGTGGAGGCGTTGAACCGCACCGGGGTCATCCATCTGCTGGCCGGCGCTCTCGAAGACGCGGCGAGGACGTCACAGGCCTTGGCCGGCGCCGCGGCCGGCGGCGTGGTCGCCCTCGCCGCCAATCTGATCAACAACCTTCCCGCCGGCCTGATCGCCAGCACGACCATTGTACAGGCGCATGCGCCCCAGCGGGTCACCGACGCCCTGCTGATCGGAGTGGATCTGGGACCCAATCTGTCGATCACCGGATCCCTGGCGACCATTCTGTGGCTGACCGCCATTCGCCGCGAGGGCGAAACCATCGGTTTCTGGCGATTCCTGAAGGTCGGCGCCGTGGTCATGCCGCCGGCCCTCGTCCTGGCCCTGGCGGCGCGGCTTCTCCTGCCTTGAGCCGTCGCGGCCGGACGATCCTGCGCGAGGCCTTAGGGAACCCGCACGACCTCGTCCTCAGCCGGTAGCGCGTCGCGGCGCGTCTGGGACGCTTGGCCCGGCTTCCATCCGCCCGCGCCCATCAACTTGTCCAGGTCGCCCGTCCCAAGGCTCTGATAGGCGTCGAACACGTAGGGAACCCCCTCGGCGCCCAGGGTCGCGTTGGTGTCGGAGACGTGGAAGTGCAGGTGCGGCGCGTCGGAATTGCCGGTGTTGCCAAGCAGAGCCAGGACCTGGCCGCGGTGGACCTTGTCGCCCACATGCACCTTCTGGCTGCCCGGCTGGAGGTGGGCGTAGAAGGCGTAGCGCCCGCCGCCCAGATCGAGGATCAGATAGTTTCCGCCCACCGTCTCCAGGGTAATCGGTACGGCCCGCTTGTCGGCGGGCTCGTTCTCGGGGACGCCATCGTGGGCCGCGCTCACCTTGGCGTCGGCCACCGCGATCACCGGCGTTCCAAAGTCGTACCAGTTGGCGTTGACCGCCTTGTCGTCATGGAAGGGGCGCCCGTCTGGACCCAGCTTGACCCAGTCGATCGCGTAGCGCTGGGCGATCCTCGCCTTGCCATCGACCACGATGATGGTGCGGCGATGGCCCGAGGTGTTGGACGGTCCGTTGCCGGCCACCCAGTCGCCGCCCTTGAAGGGAAAGCCGATGACGACCGGAGGGCGGTGGTCGAGGGGCAAGATTCCCTCGACGGGCGTCGCGTCGCGCAAGGGTTTGGCCAGATCCGACGCCTCTGGGTCGGCGACCGTCAGGCGCCAGGCGAGTCCGGCTGGCGCGGCCCTTCCGGCGGGCAGGACGGTCTCCATGTAGACGATCGCGAAGGCCCCGCCGGCCAACCGCCGGGGATCCGGCCCCGCCTTGCCAAGGCCGGGCTGGTAGAGCAGGGCGGCCAACGCCGCGCCCTTGACGTCGTTCAGCACCGCGCCGCTGGACGGGTCGGATATCCGCAGTTCTTCCAGGGAGATGGCGTGGCGCGCGTAGTTGGCGACGTGAAACTCGTAGAACAGGCGCTGGGCCCCGCCCACTTGGACCGGCGCCGGGGCGATCGGCACGTCTACTTCCACGGGCGTACTCGACGCCTTGGCGGCCTCGGCGCGAGCGGCGGTGGCGAGCAGGCAGCCCGCCAGCAGGACGCTCGGCGCGAGTCGATCGAATTTCCAGGCCATGGGCATCTCCCCCTTGTCTGATACCCTTAGACCCATGAGCGATCTTTTTGAAGCCGCCGGCCTGACGCCCGAGGCGCCGCGCCCCCTGGCCGATCGGCTGCGGCCCCAGCGCCTGGACGAGGTGGTCGGCCAGGACCATCTGCTGGGTCCGGACGGCCCGATCCGGCGCATGGCGCTGGCCCACCGCCTTGCCTCGATGATCCTGTGGGGACCGCCGGGCAGCGGCAAGACCACCATCGCCCGCCTGCTGGCCCTGGAGGCCGGCTATGAATTCCAGCAACTTTCCGCGGTGTTTTCCGGGGTGGCCGACCTCAAGAAGGCCTTCGAGGCGGCCCGCCTGCGTCGCGCCGCCGGCCAGGCGACGCTGCTCTTCGTCGATGAGATCCACCGCTTCAACCGCGCCCAGCAGGACGGTTTCCTGCCCTTCGTCGAGCAGGGGGTCGTCACCCTCGTCGGCGCGACCACCGAGAATCCGTCCTTCGAACTCAACGGCGCCCTGTTGTCGCGCTGTCAGGTCTTTGTCCTGGGGCGCCTGGACGATACCGCCCTGGCCGCCCTCCTGGTGAAGGCCGAGGCCTTCGAGGGCCGCGCCCTGCCCATTGACGCCGCCGCCCGTGTGGCGATGATGGCCATGGCCGACGGCGACGGGCGCTATCTGCTCTCCCTGGCCGAGACCCTGTTCAACATCGCGCCGGACGCGCCGATGGACACCGCCGCCATGGGCCAGATCCTGCAAAAGCGCAGCCCCGCCTACGACAAGGATCGCGAGGAGCACTACAACCTCATTTCCGCCCTGCACAAATCGGTGCGCGGTTCCGATCCGGACGCCGCCCTCTACTGGCTGGCGCGGATGCTGGAAGGCGGCGAGGATCCATTGTTCATCGCCCGGCGCCTGGTGCGCATGGCCAGCGAGGACATCGGCGCGGCCGATCCCCTCTCACTTCTGGTCACCACCGCCGCCAAGGACGCCTACGATTTTCTGGGTAGCCCGGAAGGCGAACTGGCCCTCGCCCAGGCCTGCGTGCACATGGCCGCCGCGCCGAAATCCAACGCGCTCTATACGGCCTTCGGCGCCGCCCGCCGCCTGGCCCGGGAAACCGGCTCGCTCATGCCCCCCGCCCACATCCGCAACGCCCCGACCCGCCTGATGAAGGATCTCGGCTACGGCAAGGGCTACCAGTACGATCCGAACACGGAGGAAGGTTTCTCCGGCCAGAGCTACTTCCCCGAAGGCGTCGAACGCCCGGTCTTCTACGCGCCCAAGGGCGAGGGCGCCGAGGCGCGGGTCAAGGAACGCCTCGAACGCTGGGCGGCGCTGCGGGGGAAGGGGGGTGGGTAAGAGCTCAACGAATCCTTCCCCCCCTGCGGGAAAAGGAAGCAGTCTGGCGCGATGAAACCAACCTCCCTCGCCCCCGCCGACATCGCCTTCGTCCGTTCACTGGTGATCTTCGAGGACGAACACGTCCTGGCTTTGAACAAGCCCGCCGGCCTTTCCAGCCAGGGCGGGCGGATCGCGGCCAACACCCTGGACGACCTGCTGGCCGCCTTCGCCAGGTCCAACGGCAAGCGTCCGCGCCTCGTCCACCGCCTCGACCGCGACACCTCCGGCGTCATACTCACCGCCAAGACCCAGCCGGCGGCGGCCTTTCTCGGCAAGGCGATGATGGCCCGGCGCATCAAGAAGACCTATCTGGCCATCGTCGCGCCGGGCGCCCCCGAACCGACGGCCGGCGTCGTCGAGACGGCGTTGCGCCGGCATGAAGAGGGGAGGCAGGCCTATGTCCGCGTCTCGCCGTCTGAACACCCCGACGCCCAGTCCGCCTCGACCCGCTACAGAACCCTGGCGGTAACCGACATCGCCGCCCTGGTGGAACTGGCGCCGAGTACCGGCCGCATGCATCAGCTTCGCGTCCATCTGGCCTCTATCGGCCGTCCCATTGCCGGCGACGCCCGCTATGGCGGCGCCCTGGTCCTCGCCGGCGCCCCCGTCCCGAGGGTGATGCTCCACGCCGCCGCCCTGTCTTTTCCCCATCCGGCCGGAGGCGAGAAGCGCATCGTCGCGCCGCCACCGGGCGATTTCAGCGATCTTCTGGCGCGCCTGGGGTTGGCTGGTCCATAGTCGGATCATGGAAAGGATTATTCTGGTCGCCCTGGGCGGCGCCGCCGGATCGGTGGCTCGCTATCTCACGGGCGTTGCCGTTCCGCGTCTCATCGGCCTTCGCGCCCCCTGGGCCAGCACCTTCATCGTCAATGTCGTCGGTGGCCTGGCCATGGGCTTCCTGATCGGCTGGCTGGCCCAGCGCGGCGGCGCGGGCCAGGAGCGGGCGCGCCTCTTTCTGGCCATCGGCGTGCTGGGCGGCTTCACCACGTTTTCGTCCTTCTCCCTGGACGCCGCCCTGATGATCCAGCGCCGCGACTACGGCCTGGCCGGCGCCTATGTGGCCGGCTCCGTGCTGCTCTCCATTGGCGCCCTGTTCGCCGGCCTGATGGCCGCCCGAAGGATGTTCGCGTGATGAAACGATTTCTCGCGAGCGCGCTCATGCTGCTTGGCCCATTGCTTCTGGCCGGCCCCGCCCTGGCCGCGGGATGTGAACTCGGCAAGATGGCCGAACTTGCGGTGACCATGACCGAACTGCGCCCCATGGTTCCGGCGAAGATCAATGGGGCCGACGCGAGGTTCATCGCCGACAGCGGCGCCTTCTACAGCGTGATCACACCCGCCAGCGCCATCCAGTACGGGCTCCGGCTTGGCCCCGCGCCCTTCAACCTGACCATGGAAGGCGTCGGCGGCGACGTGGCGATCTCTCTCACCACCGTCAAGACCTTTACGTTGGCCGACGCGGCCATCCCCAATGTGCAATGCCTGGTGGGCGGCGGCGAGCCGGGAGCTGGCGCCGCGGGGATACTCGGCCAGAATGTGCTGGGCCTCGCCGACGTCGAGTACGATCTGGCCAATGGGGTCATTCGCCTGATGAGTCCCCGTGGCTGTGGGGGCCGGATCTTGGCCTATTGGGCCGGCGCCGAGCCCTATTCCGTCATCGGTCTCGATAACGCCGGCCTCGCGTCGCGGCCGGCGACGGGGACAATTCTCAATGGCGCCCGCCCCCCGACGCGCGGGACGATGGGGACGGTTCTTGTCAACGGAGCCAGGATTCACGCCGACTTCGACACCGGCGCCTCGACGTCCGTTCTGTCGCTTCGCGCCGCAGCGCGGGCTGGTGTCAAGCCCGGCGATCCCGGGGTGATCGCCGCCGGGATGACGCGAGGGCTGGGCCGGCGGATGATCGATACCTGGATCGCGCCGGTCACCAGCTTCAAGATCGGTGACGAAGAGATTCGCAACACCCGCCTGCGCATCGGCGATCTCGGTCTGCGCGATGACGTCGAGATGCTGATCGGGGCTGACTTCTTTCTGTCTCACCACATTTATGTCGCCAACAGCCAGCGCAAACTCTACTTCACCTACAATGGCGGTCCGGTGTTCAACCTGGCCGCGACGGCGCGGGTCCAGGAAGGTCCCGGCCAGGCGCCGAAAGCCTCCCCGCCGCTGGACGAGGGGCGAGGCGAGCCCACCGACGCCGAGGGTTTCAGCCGCCGCGGCGCGGCGTTCGCCGCGCGGCGGCGGTTCGACCAGGCCATCGCCGATTTCACTCGCGCCTGCGAGCTGGCGCCGAGCGAGGGCCGGTATTTCCATCAACGCGCCATGGCCCGACTGGCCAGCGGACGCCCGGCCCTGGCCACGGCCGATCTCGATCGGGCGCTCGATCTCGACGCGGGCGACGTCGCCTCGCGGGTGGCCAGGGCGGAGCTGCGCCTCGCGGGCGGGGACAAAGCCCAGGCGACCGCCGACCTGGACGCCGCGGCGGGCTTTGCGGCGAAGGAAGCCGACGTGCGCCTGAACCTCGCCGAACTCTACGAACGCGCCGGCCGTCTCGCTCCGGCCATCGTCCAATACGGCCTGTGGATCGCCGCCCACCCCGCCGACAGCCGGATGGCCCAGGCGCTGAACGGCCGATGCTGGGTCCGATCCCTCAACGGTCACGATCTCGACAAGGCCCTGACCGATTGTAACGCCGCCTTGAAGCTGGCGCCCAGGACGCCCCAGATTCTGGATAGCCGGGGCCTCGCGCGCCTGCGCCTGGGCGATTTCGACAAGGCCATCGCCGACTACGACGCCGCCCTTACGCTTCGGCCCAAGACCGCCTGGTCACTCTACGGCCGCGGCCTCGCCGAACTGCGCAAGGGAAAGAAGGCGCAAGGCGACGCCGACATGGCCGCCGCCATCGCTTTGCAGCCCCGCCTCGCGGACGAGGCGAAACAGTACGGGATCGGGCCGCTTCCCTGATGGGCGAGGTCAAGATCCTCGGCGTCGGCGAAGGCGAGGACGGGATGCGGCTCGACCGCTGGCTGCGCCGGCGCTGGCCGCACCTGGGCCAGACCCAGATCCACAAGCTGGCGCGCAGCGGCCAGCTCCGCGTCGACGGGGGCCGGGCCAAGGCAGATACGCGTCTCGCCGCCGGCGCCCAGGTGCGCGTGCCGCCGCTGCCCGACGCGCCGCCGCGCGAGGCGAGGGAAGGCCTATCCAGCCGCGACGCCGCCTTCGCCAAGAGCCTGGTGCTCTTTGAGGACGACGAGGTGCTGGTGCTCAACAAGCCGGCCGGCCTCGCCGTGCAGGGCGGGACCAAGACGACCCACCATATAGACCGCCTGCTCGGCGCCTGGGGGGAGGGGGCCGATCGCCCGCGCCTCACCCACCGTCTCGACCGCGACACCTCCGGGGTGATGGTTCTGGGCAAATCCGCCAACGCCGCCGCCCAGCTCGCCGCCGCCTTCGCCAAGCGACGCGCCCAGAAGACCTATTGGGCCATCGTCGAGGGCAACCCGCGCCCCGTGGATGGGACCATCGACCTGCCGCTCACCAAGACCGGCGCTCAGGACCACGAACGGGTCGCCCCCGTCGATCCAGAGGACCCGAGGGCCAAGCCGGCGGTCACCGAATTCGTCACCATTTCCCGCGCCGGCCCACGCGCCGCCTGGCTCGCCCTGCGCCCCCTGACCGGCCGCACCCATCAGCTCCGCGCCCACATGCTAGCCTTAGGCCATCCCATTCTGGGCGACCCTAAATACAACAGCCCCGCTTCGGTGGGGGCCTCCGGTTCGTTGAAGCTGCAACTTCACGCCCGTCGCCTGACCCTGCCGCATCCCTCGCGCGGCGTGATCGATATCGAGGCGCCGTTGAGTTTGGAGATGCGGGCCGGGTTCGCCCGCTTCGGCTTCGATCCACACGAAGCCGACGCGGACCCGTTCGCACGGCCAAAACGGCGATAGGCGGCTACTCGGCCACCAGCGCTTCAAGCCGCTCCGCAGCCTCGAGGAATTCCTGCTTGAAATCCTGGACCACCTGGCCGGCCGAACGGACACAGTCGATCAGGCCGACGCCCTGGCCGACGAAATAGGTGACCATGTCGCGCGCCGCTGCGTTGCCGCCGGCCGCGGCGCGATCGACCGAGCGCAGGGCGCCTTCGCTGATCAGGCTCTGCAGGGGCATG
>JALYTR010000353.1 GCA_030854165.1 Pseudomonadota bacterium
GCGGCGGTGGACGCCATCCTCACCCACCCCGACATCAAGGCGGTGAGCTTCGTGGGATCGTCGGACATCGCCGCCTACGTCTATTCGACCGGAACCGCGCACGGAAAGCGCGTCCAGGCCATGGGCGGGGCCAAGAACCACGGGGTGATCCTGCCCGACGCCGACCTCGACGCGGCCGTGAAGGACATCATCGGGGCCGCCTACGGCTCGGCGGGTGAGCGGTGCATGGCCCTGCCGGTGGTCGTGCCGGTCGGCGCCAAGACCGCCGAGGCCCTGCGCGAGCGGGTGCTGGCCGAGATCGAAACCTTGAAGATCGGCGTCTCCACCGATCCGGCGGCGCAGTACGGACCGGTGGTCAGCGCGGCGCAGAAAAAGCGCATCGAGGACTATATCCAGATCGGCGTCGATGAGGGGGCCGAACTGGTGGTCGATGGGCGGGGCTTCAGCCTGCAGGGTTACGAGAAGGGCTTTTTCGTCGGTCCAAGCCTCTTCGACCACGTCAAGCCGGAGATGAAGACCTACCGGGAGGAAATCTTTGGCCCGGTGCTGCAGATCGTCCGGGCCGAAACGTTCGAGGAAGCGCTCGCCCTGCCCTCGGATCATCAGTACGGAAACGGTGTCGCCATCTTCACCCGCAACGGCCGGGCGGCGCGTGAGTTCGCCGCGAGGGTGAACGTCGGCATGGTGGGAATCAATGTGCCGATCCCCGTGCCGGTGGCCTATCACACCTTCGGCGGCTGGAAGCGCAGCGCCTTTGGCGACACCAACCAGCACGGCATGGAGGGGGTGAAATTCTACACCAAGATCAAGACGGTCACCGCCCGCTGGCCCGAGGGCGAGTGGGAAGACTCGGCCTTCGTCATTCCGACCATGGGGTGAGGGGAATGGATTCGGCGAAATCTTCTCTCTCTCTTCCCCCTCTGGGGGAAGTCCCGGCGAAGCCGGGGATGGGGGCTTAACCCCGATGCCGACGCGCGACCCCGCCCCCTCCACCGCTTCGCGGTCCCCCTCCCCCAGGGGGGGAGGAGAGGCGTTGTAGATGGACTTCACCCTCAGCGACGATCAGCGGGCGATCGAGGAGGCGGCGCGGGCGTTCGCGGCGGCCGAGCTGGCGCCGCATTCGGCGCGTTGGGACGCCGAGGCCTTCTTTCCGGTCGAGGTGCTGCGAGCGGCCGCGGCCCTGGGCTTCGCGGGGATCTATGTGGGCGAGGACGTGGGCGGATCGGCGCTCTCGCGGCTCGACGCCACCCTGATTTTCGAGGCCCTGGCGCACGGCGATGTCTCCACCGCCGCCTTTCTCTCGATCCACAACATGGCCTCGTGGATGATCGACGGTTTCGCCTCGCCGACGCTGAGACAGAAATACCTGCCGCGCCTGACCACCATGGAGGCGATCGCCTCCTATTGCCTGACCGAGCCCGGCTCGGGCTCCGACGCCGCCTCCCTGCGCACCACCGCCAAGCGCGAAGGCGAGACCTATATGCTGAACGGCGCCAAGGCCTTCATCTCCGGGGCGGGCGTCTCGGACATCTATGTGGTCATGGCGCGTTCCGGCGGCGAGGGCGCCAAGGGCGTCTCGACCTTCGTGGTGGAGAAGGGGATGGCCGGCCTCTCCTTCGGCGCGCCCGAGCGCAAGATGGGCTGGACCAGCCAGCCGACGGCCATGGTCCATTTCGACAATGTCGCCGTGCCGGCCGAGAACCGGGTGGGCGCCGAGGGCGAGGGCTTTCGCATCGCCATGAAGGGGCTGGACGGCGGGCGCCTGAACATCGCCGCCTGCGCCCTTGGCGGCGCGCAATTCGCCTTCGACACGGCCCGCGACTACCTGGCCACGCGAAAGCAGTTCGGCCAGCCTCTGAAAGAGTTCCAGGCCCTGCAGTTTCGGATCGCCGACATGGCGACCCAGTTGGAGGCGGCCCGCCTGATGGTGCGCCGCGCCGCCGCCGCCCTGGACGCGGGCGATCCGGCGACCACGCGCCTGGCGGCCATGGCCAAGCGCTTCGCCACCGACGCCGCCTTCGAGGTGGCCAACCAGGCCCTCCAGTTGCACGGCGGCTATGGCTATCTGAAGGACTATCCGCTGGAGCGGGTGGTGCGCGACCTGCGCGTCCACCAGATTCTGGAAGGCACCAACGAGATCATGCGGGTGATCGTGGCGCGCGAGCTATTTCGCCAGTGAACGCGGCGGAAGTCATCGTCAAGATCGAGGGCGCGGTCGGGCGCCTGACCCTCAACCGTCCCCAGGCGCTGGGGGCGCTCACGACCAACATGTGCCACCTGATGATCGACGCCCTGCTGGCGTGGCGCGGCGACGACGCCGTCGAGGCGGTGCTGATCGACCATGCGGGCGAGCGGGGCTTCTGCGCCGGCGGCGACATCCGCGCCCTGGCCGACAGCGTGGCGGGCGACGGGGTGGCGGCGCGGGCCTTCTTCTTCACTGAATACCGCCTCGACCATCTGCTCTTTACCTTTCCCAAGCCGGTGATCACCATCATGGACGGGGTGACCATGGGCGGCGGCGTGGGCATTTCCTGGCCGGCGACCTATCGCATCGCCACCGAGCGCACCCTCTTCGCCATGCCCGAGACCGGCATCGGCCTGTTTCCCGACGTCGGGGGCGGCTGGTTCCTGCCCAGGCTGCACGGGGCGAGCGGCGTCTGGCTCGCCCTGACCGGGGCGCGGCTCAAGGCGGCCGGCTGCGAGATCCTGGGCATCGCCACCGATGTGGTGCCGTCCGCGCGCCTCACCGATCTGAAGGCGGTGATCGTCGCCGAGCCGGCGGCCATCGAGACCATCCTCACCGAACTGGAGTCCGATCCGGGCCGCTCGGCGATGATCGAGCATCATGACGAGATCGATCGGCTGTTCGCCGGTGATACCGTGGAAGCCATCGTCGCGGCGCTGGAGGCCGACGGCTCGGTCTGGGCGACCGCCCAATTGGCGATCCTGAGGACCAAGTCGCCGCTCAGCCTCAAGACCGCCCTTCGCCAGATCCGAGCCGGCGCGGCGATAACCGATTTCGCCCAGGTGATGGCCATGGAGATGCGGATCGCCACGCGCCTGGTCGCCGGCCACGATTTCACCGAGGGGGTGCGCGCGGTGATCCTCGACAAGGACGGCGCGCCGCGCTGGAACCCCGCCACCCTCGGAGGCGTCACCCCGGCGATGCTCGACGCCGTCTTCGCCCCCCTTCCCGCCGGCCAGGAATGGTCGCCACTGCCTGAAACCTAAGGAGCCCGCTCTTGGCCTACGAGACCCTGATCGTCGAGACCGCCGAGGCCGTGGCCCTGATC
>JALYTR010000354.1 GCA_030854165.1 Pseudomonadota bacterium
GGCTGGAACTGGCCACCGCCTTGGGCCGGCCAAGCCCGGCCACCGCCGCCGCCGCCCCGGCGACCTCGGTGAGGCGCTCGTCCACCGCGCCGGTCAGGGCCTCATCGTGCCGGCGGCGAAAATCGGCTGGCAGGGGCGCGCCCTTCCTGGCGAGGCGGTCGGCGTCCAGGGCGGCGAAGAAGGCGTCGTCGGTCAGGCCCATGAACCGGCGGCGAAACCCCTCCGGATCGTAGCTCATCCCCACCTCGGCCAGGGCTTCGATCTCCACCTCGAGGGCCAGAACCTCGCTGTCGATCAGGCAGCCGTCGCAGTCGAAGATCACCGCGTCGAACATCGAAATCCCTCGCCGGCGAGCGTCACTTCAGCACCCTGGCCAGGAACCGGCCGCCCAGATCGAGGCCGGCGTCGTCGATGCTGTGCCCCAGGCCCGGCGAGACGTGGCTCTCGACCGTGAAGCCGAGCCGCGTCAGTGCGCTTCGGGCCTGATGGAAGGCGGCGATGGGGATCATGGCGTCGGCGTCGCCGTGAACGAGGAGGATGGGCGGCTTGCTTCGCAACTCGACGGCCAGCTCCGCCCCGTCGGCCAGCATGCCCGAATAGCCGACGATACCGGCCAGGGCGCGCGCGCGGCGCGGCCCCACGTGAAGCGCCATCATCGTCCCCTGGCTGAAGCCGACCAGGGCCAGGCGATCTTCGCCGAGCCCGTGGCGCGCCAGCTCGGCGTCGATGAAGGCGCCGAGCGCCGGCGCCGCCCGCCGCGCCCCCGCCTGCGCGTCGAAGCTGGAAAGTCCCCACCACTGATAGCCGCCCGGCGCGCCCGGGCAGGGCTCCGGCGCATTGGGCGAGACGAAAGCGGTGTTCGGCAGTGCGTCGCGCCAGTAAGGAACCAAGCCGATGAGGTCCGCGCCATTGGATCCATAGCCGTGCAGCAGGATAACCAGAGAGGCCGCCGCGCGGCCGGAGGCGGGGGGAACGTGGGGGCCGTCGATCTTGGGTGGCGTCATACGCGATCCCGTGCCGGGGACGGCGCATCAGGTCAAGCGGCCGGCCTCAAATGCAAGCAGCAAATTCTTAGCGAGGAAGCGCGCGCCACTCCAAGTGCTCGTCATCCGGTCGGATCCGGAAAACGATCCGGATGAATTTGGGAAAATTCAGCGCTTTTCGCCCCAGGAAAAATGCGCGCCACGACCACCCGGGCTGGTTCCACGCGATATTGAACGATGTAGGCGTCGCGGCCGAAGGGGACGATCAATTCCCTCAATCCATCCGCCGGTCCCCGACGACCGCGTTCGGAAAACCGATCCAACGATCGGATGGCGCCAGCCAGAACCGACGCGGCCCGATCGGCCGCTCGGGGACTCTTCTCCGACAGGAAGGCGACGAGGCGCGACAAGTCGCGTTCGGCGGCGGGGAGAAGACGAACCGGGCGCTTCAAGCCATGCTTTTGGCGCGCGACGCCACCGCGTTCTGGAAGCGATCGAGTACGTTTTCGGCATCGAGCGAAACGCCGGTGCGGTCGTATTCGGCGAGCCGATGGAGCGTCTCGGACCAGTCATCGACGTAGTCCGCGACCGCATGGCGAACGACGATTTCGGCGTTGGAACCGGCGGCTGTGGCGAAGGCCTTCACCCGTTGGGCAAGGGCCGAGCCCAGGTCAATCTTGCTTGCGTCGTCAGCCATGGCGCAATCTCCCCCACCCTCCGGCCCCCGTCAACTATCCAGAAAACTCCGCAGCTTGCGGCTGCGGCTTGGGTGCTTGAGCTTCCTCAGCGCCTTGGCTTCGATCTGGCGGATGCGTTCGCGGGTGACGGAGAACTGCTGGCCGACTTCCTCCAGGGTGTGGTCGGTGTTCATGCCGATGCCGAAGCGCATGCGCAGGACGCGCTCCTCGCGCGGCGTGAGGGAGGCGAGGACGCGGGTGGTGGTTTCGCGCAGGTTGGACTGGATGGCCGCGTCGATGGGCAGGATGGCGTTCTTGTCCTCGATGAAGTCGCCCAGGTGGGAGTCTTCCTCATCGCCGATGGGGGTCTCCAGGCTGATCGGCTCCTTGGCGATCTTCAGCACCTTGCGGACCTTTTCCAGCGGCATGGCGAGCTTTTCGGCCAGCTCCTCGGGGGTCGGTTCGCGGCCGATCTCGTGCAGCATCTGGCGGGAGGTGCGGACGATCTTGTTGATCGTCTCGATCATGTGCACCGGGATGCGGATGGTGCGCGCCTGATCGGCGATGGAGCGGGTGATCGCCTGGCGGATCCACCAGGTGGCGTAGGTGGAGAACTTGTAGCCGCGCCGGTACTCGAACTTGTCCACCGCCTTCATCAGGCCGATGTTGCCCTCCTGGATCAGGTCCAGGAACTGCAGGCCGCGGTTGGTGTATTTCTTGGCGATGGAGATCACCAGGCGAAGGTTCGCCTCGACCATCTCCTTCTTGGCCTGGCGCGCCTCGCGCTCGCCCTTCTGGACGGTGTGGACGATGCGGCGATAGTCGTCGATGGGCACGCCCGATTCGGTGGCGAGCGCGGCGATCTCGTTGCGGATGGCGGCGATCTGGGCGGCGTCGCTCTCGGCGAACTTCTTCCAGCGAATGCCCAGCAACGACACCGTGTCGGCCCACGCCGGATCCATCTCCGAGCCGAAATAGGCCTTCAGAAATTCCTTTCGTTCGATGCCGCGGCTGTCGGCGGCGCGCAGCAGGCGGCCCTCCAGGCCGATCAGGCGCTTGTTGATGGCGTAGAGCTGCTCGACCAGGGCCTCGATGCGGTTGTTGTTGAGCTTCAGGGTCTTGAGGTGGCAGACAATGGTGGTGGTGGCCGCCTCATAGGCCTTGCGGTCGGCGCTCGAGAGATCGGCGCCCTTGAGGCGGTGGTCCACCAGGCGTTCCTGAAGGCGGCGGAAGGCTTCGAACTCGGCGGCGATGGCGTCGAGGGTGGCCATGACCCCTTCGCGCAGTTCGCCTTCCATGGCGCTGATGGTGGGGCCCGCGCCGTCGTCGAAGTCGTCCTCGTCGGCCTGGGCGGCGGCGATGCGGGCGGCGTCCGCCTCCTCCTGGCTCTGATCGGGGGGCGGTTCGGCGGCGGCCTTGGCGTCCCGCGCCTCGCCGGCCACGGCGGCGTCGGAAAGCGCCTGGGCGACCTGGCCGCCATAGGTCTGTTCGAGATCGATCACCTCGCGCAGCAGGATGCGGCCCAGGCTCAGTTCCTCGCGCCACACCATGATGGCCTCGAAGGTCAGGGCGCTTTCGCACAGGCCGCGGATCATGGTGTCGCGGCCGGCCTCGATGCGC
>JALYTR010000355.1 GCA_030854165.1 Pseudomonadota bacterium
GTGGAGGGGGCCGGGGCCGCGCGCCGGCGTCCGCGCCTGAGCGAGCCCCCATCCCCGGCTTCGCCGGGACTTCCCCCGGGGGGGGAAGAGAAGGTCTTCGAAGCGGCGATCACGTCGCCGCCCCCTCCGCCGCGGGCTCGGGCGCGGGCGGGCTTTTCTTACGGAATCCCCGCCGCACGCCCACGAAGAACAGCGGCACGAAGAAGATCGCCAGGATGGTGGCGGCCAGCATGCCGCCGACCACGCCGGTGCCGATGTCGTTCTGGCTGCCGGCCCCAGCCCCGGTGGAAATGGCCAGGGGGAAGACGCCGGCGATGAAGGCGAGCGAGGTCATCAGGATCGGACGAAGCCGTAGGCGGGCAGCTTCCAGGGCGGCGTCGCGATAACCCACCCCGCGCTTTTCCGCCTCGTCGGCGAACTGGACGATGAGGATGGCGTTCTTGGCCGAAAGGCCGATGGTGGTTAAGAGGCCGACCTGGAAATAGATGTCATTGTAGTAGCCCCGCAGGGTGGCGGCGAGCACCGCGCCCAGTACGCCCAGGGGCACCACCAGCATGACCGCGAAGGGGATCGACCAGCTTTCGTAGAGGGCGGCCAGGCACAGGAAGACCACCAGCATCGAGACGCCGTAGAGGGCGGGCGCCTGCGCCCCCGACGCCTTCTCCTGGTATGAAAGCCCGGTCCATTCGTAGCCGAACCCCCTGGGCAGTTTGGCGACCAGCTTTTCCATTTCGGTCAGCGCCACGCCCGAGCTCTTGCCCGGCGCCGCCTGGCCCTGGATGTCCATGGCCGGCAGGCCGTTGTAGCGCGAGAGCTGGGCCGGTCCCTCCGTCCAACTCGTGGTCGAGAAGGCCGCGAAGGGCGCCATGGCGCCGCTGACGCCGCGCACGAACCAGCGGCCGAGATCCTCCGGCGAGGTGCGGTAGGGCGCGTCGCCCTGCATATAGACCCGCTTGACCCGGCCGCGGTCGATGAAGTCGTTGACGAAGGTTCCGCCCCAGGCGGAGCTCAGGGTGTCGTTGATGTCGCTCTGGGAGAGGCCGAGCGCGCCGGCGCGGGCCTGGTCGATGTCCAGGTGAAGCTGGGGCGTGTCGTCCAGACCATTGGGGCGCACCCCCGCCAGCAGCGGGTCATTGGCGGCCATGCCTAGAAGCTGGTTGCGCGCCGCGGTCAGGGCCGCGTGGCCCAGGCCGGCTTTGTCCTCCAGCTCGAGTTCGAAGCCGGAGGAATTGCCGAGTTCGCGCACGGCCGGCGGGGCCAGGACGAAGACCTGGGCGTCGCGGATCGCCGAAAAGGCGCCGTTGGCGCGCTGGGCGATGGCGGCGGCGCGGTTCTTCGCCCCAGACCGATCCTTCCAGTCCTTCAGGTGCAGAAAGGCGATGCCCTGGTTCTGGCCGGACCCGGCGAAACTGAACCCGACCACGGTGAAAACGGTGTCGACATTGGCCTTCTCGCGGGTCAGCCAATAGTGTTCCACCTGCTTGGCGACCGCCTCGGTGCGCGCCTGGATCGCGCCGGTCGGCAGGCTGTAGATGGTGAACAGGGCGCCTTGGTCCTCCTCGGGCAGAAAGCCGGTGGGCAGGCGCAGGAAGAGCAGGGCCATGGCCCCGACCAGCACGGCGTAGACGATCACCGCCGGCAGCGGCCGGCCGATGACGCGGCGCAGGCCCCCGTCGTAGCGCCGGACCCCGCTCTCGAAGGTGCGGTTGAACCAGCCGAAGAAGCCGCGCCTGGCCCGCGAGCCCTTCTCGACCGGCTTCAGCAGGGTCGCGCACAGGGCCGGGGTGAGGATCAGGGCGACCAGCACCGACAGCACCATGGCCGAGACGATGGTCACCGAGAACTGGCGGTAGATGACACCCGTCGAGCCGCCGAAGAAGGCCATGGGCAGGAAGACGGCCGAGAGCACCAGGGCGATCCCGACCAGGGCGCCGGTGATCTCGCCCATGGACTTTATGGTCGCCTCCTTGGGCGGCAGGCCTTCCTCGTCCATGATCCGCTCGACGTTCTCGACCACGACGATGGCGTCATCGACCAGAAGGCCGATGGCCAGCACCATGGCGAACATGGTCAGCGTGTTGATGGAATAGCCGACCGCCGCCAGCACGCCGAACGTCCCCAGCAGCACCACCGGCACCGCGATGGCCGGAACCAGGGTGACCCTCCAGTTCTGCAGGAAGACGAACATTACGCCGATGACCAGAAAGATGGCCACGACGAGGGTGATGACCACCTGCTTTATGGAGAGCTTGATGAAGGTCGTCGAATCGACCGGGAAGCTCAGCTTCACGCCCGGCGGGAAATTGGCGGAAAGCTCCACGGCCCGCTTCTTGACCGCGTCGGCGGTGCTGAGCGCGTTGGCGCCGGGGGCGAGCTGGATGGCGAGGCCCGCGCCCGGCCGGCCGTTGATCCGGCTGGTCACGCCATACTGCTCCGAGCCCAGCTCGACGCGCGCCACGTCGGCCAGGCGCACCTGCGATCCGTCCGGTTGGGTGCGCAGGATGATGTTTCTGAACTGATCGGGAGTCTGCAGGCGTGAGCGGGCGGTGACGGTGGCGTTGAGCGCCTGGCCGGCGACGGTCGGCTGGCCGCCGATCTCGCCGGCCGCGACCTGGACGTTCTGGGCCAGGATGGCGGCGCGGACGTCGGAGGGCATCAGCTTGTAGTTGTCGAGCTTGTAGGGATCGAGCCAGATGCGCATGGCGTACTCGCCGCCGAACACACGCACGTCGCCCACGCCGTTCACCCGCGCCAGGGGATCGACCATCTGACTGTTCAGATAGTCGGCGATATCGGTGTCGTTGTAGCGGCCGGTGGTGTCGTAGAGCGCCACGATGAGCAGAAAGGCGCTCTGCGACTTCGCCACGGTCAGGCCCTGCTGCTGCACTTCGGCCGGCAGCAGGGGGGTGGCCTGCTGCAGCTTGTTCTGAACTTGGACCTGGGCGATGTCGGCGTTGGTTCCGGGCGCGAAGGTCGCCTGGATGCTCACGCTGCCGTCGGAGGCGCTGTCGGACTGGAAATAGACCAGGTGGTCGAGGCCCTTGAGCTGTTGCTCGATGACCTGAGTGACCGAGTTCTCCACCGTCTGGGCCGAGGCGCCCGGATAGTTGGCCTGGATCGACACCGAGGGCGGGGCGATGGTGGGAAATTGGGCGATCGGCAGGGAGCGAATGGCCAGCACGCCGGCCAGCATGATCACGATGGCGATGACCATCGCGAAGATCGGCCGCTCGATGAAGAAGCGTGACACCGGCGCGGCGGCCTTACCGATGG
>JALYTR010000356.1 GCA_030854165.1 Pseudomonadota bacterium
GAACCGGCCGTGCGGGGAGTCCTCGGCGACGGCCACGCTCAGGGCCTTGGGCGAAAGGCCCGCCTCGCGAGCCGCCTCGAGCTGGCGCGCCGCGACCTGGCGCGGCAGGACCCCGACCAGGGCGGTCTGCTTGCCCAGTGCCGAGTCCCGGTCGATGATCTCGACATCGACGAAGACCAGTTCGGGACGAAGCGGCGAAAGGCGATCGAGGTCAAGGCCCACCATCCGCCGCACATCGGCCAGGGGCAAGCGCGGAAATTGGACCTGGCGGGTCAGCACGGCGCCCGGCGGCAGGACCAGGCCAACGCCGCCTTTCGCCGCCCGTCCCAGATCTTCCTCGCCGAGCGGCCGGCCGTCCTTCCAGTATCGCCAGCCACCGGCCGCCAGTGGCTGGGCCAGCACCTTGGGCCGGGCGGAAAACAGGCTTCGCCAGCGGACCGGAAGCAGGGCGGCCAGTTCGTCGATCCACCAGGCCAGCCCCTGGCGGATCATGCCGCCGATCGAAGCCACGTCGGCGTTCAGCAACTCCTGGAGGTTCATCCGCGCCCCCGGCAGTGGCTGGTGGCGGCGCTCAGGATGCATGCCGCGTCGATGTTCGTCAGCGGGTGAACGATCAGATCGGGCCACGGGCGCGGATCGCCGGGCTCGAAGGCGATCCGCACCCGGATCAACTCCGGCGGGAGCGGCTGGGCGGTCCAGCTTGGCCCCCAGCTCGGCGCGGAACCTGGCCCCTGGGCGCCGAAATAGGCCAGGTCGATCTGGCGGACGCCGGTGAGCAGCACCTGGCGGCCGATGCCGAGGTCTCCCGGCGTCGCGACATCGGGGCGCGAGGAGAGAACCAGATCACCCGCCGTCGTCAGATCGAGGCGATATCGCCGCAGCGGGGCGGGGCGCGTAGCCTCGGCGGGCGGCGCGAGAAAGGTGACGCTCTCCGGGCCGCCCTGGAGGTCGATCTGCTCCTGGCCGGCCCCGAACAGGGTCGCGGGGTAGAGCTGCTCAAACCGGCCGCGCAGGACGCTCTGCGCGCCCTCCACCGCCTCCAGGGCGGCGGCGTGGGTGTCCAGCCTTTCCCAGACCCGTCGCCCGGTGGTCACCCCCTGGATCAGCATGACCCCAAGCATGCCCACGATGACCAGGCTGGCCAGGGCCTCGATGAGAGCGAAGCCCGCTCCCCGCTCCGCGCGCGATCGCCCGGCCATGTCTTAGCTCTGCCCCGCCAGGCGCAGGCCTTTGAGGACCACCAGATCGGCTCCGCCGGCGCGCCGGCGCACCGCGACCTGGATCCGCATCAGCGCGCCGGCCGAATTGGCCGCGCCTCCGGCGTCGTAGGGCGAGATATCGACCCGCCAGACCTGATTGCCGGCGAACCCGGCGCTCTCGCCCGGTATGAGGGGAATCTCCGCGCCCACCGCCGCCATCTCCGATTTGGCCACCAGAAGCGCCAGCCGGCGGCTCTCGATCATGCGATCGCGCGCCGCGCCATCGGTGATCACTCCGAAGGTGGCGGCCAGGATCATCGCCACGATCGCGCTCGCCACCAGGGCCTCGACGAACACGTCGCCGCCGTCCCGCCGGACGAACCGAGGCTTCCGCTGCGTCATGGATGAATTCAAGTCAGGGCCAAGGCGGCGAGAGAACCGGATTTTCACGGCGCATCGAAACACCGATGCGGGCGGCGATATTATGGCGCTCCCCGCCCTCTTTGCCCAGCGCGGGATTTTCAACCTCCGGCGACGAGGCCGCATTGTCGCCGTCGCCATACGAAAAAAGGCGGGGAAGCAACCCTGCCTTTCTCCGCGCGAAGGGTTGCGGCGATGGCAGGGCCGCCGCGATCCGTCAAGGATTGCTGGGGGTCCGGGAATCGCCAGCGGGCGCCAGAGTCTGCATGCCGAACAGCCGGCGAACGTCCGGCGTACCGTTGCCGACCGCGTAGTTGTACTGCTCGCCGTAGCTACGCCACCAGCCGTCGAAGCCGGCGATGTTCTTGTGGTAGAACTGGGCGACCGCCGGCGCGCCGGCCCCGCCCAGCTGGTTCTGAGAGGCGCCCGCGCCGTAGAGGTAATAGTTGACGTTGCCGAGCCGGCCGCCGCCGCCGAACTGCTGATAGAGCGCCAGGGCGCCGACGAATTCCGGCGAGGAGACCGAGGTGCCGATCACCCCGTAGCGGGCGCCGGCCACGGTGACGATGGCGGCGCTGCGGTTGGGACCGCACGGCAGTTGCGACAGGCCCGAGGGGCAGCCGCCGACCTGCATCCCCACGTCGGGAACGGTGCGGGTCTTGGAGAAGGTGGCGACCGCGCTCTGGTAGGGCGGCGCGGCGAAGACCACGCTTCGGCCGCCGCCGGCCCCCCAGTAGCCGCCGGCGACCGTTTGGCCCAGGCCGTAGATGTCGTAAGGCACCTCCGGATCGCCGTCGAAATTCTCGCCGACATAGGCGCTGGTCAGCATCAAATCGGGCGGCGAGGTGATCAGGTTGGTGCCGCCAACCGCGGTCACGTTGGGATCGGCGGCCGGGGTTTCGACGCTGGCCACGAAGATCGCCTTCGAACTTCCGCTGAAGTAGTTGACGCTCGGGCACGACAGGCCGCCGCTGTCGCCGGAACTGGCGACAAAGGTGATCCCCTGGGCGTTACCTTGCTGGAAGATCTCGTCATAGACTTTCAGAATAGGCCGGTAGTCGACGCCGTTGTTGTAGGCGGGTGTATAATTGAGCTCGCAGCCGCCGAACGACGAATTGACGATGTCCCACGTGTTCCGCTCGACGATCGCGAGGTAGCCGTCGATGATATGCCGGTCGGAAAGGTCGGGGAGGCTCACCAGCGTAACCTCGACGCCTGGCGCCCCGCCTACGACCTGCTGCACATCCAGCGACGCTTCGAAGGATCCGCCGCTGTTGGGATCGAAGGGCGCGCCTCCATCGACATTGAAACTCCGGAAGGTGGGCGGTTGCTTGCCCGTCGTCTCGGTGAAAGCTTCCAAATTGAACATGGCCGCCATGTCGGAGTTGAGCGCGTTGGTCTCCATCAGCACCGCGACGTTGACGCCCGTCCCGTCGAGCCGTTGGCCGTTGGGCAAAATCGTCTGGTACGAAGGATAGTCGTAGGCCTGCTTGAGACCGTCGTAGTCGTAGGGGCCGACCACGCTGTGCCGGTCGGTGGGCAAATTGACCTTTTGCGAGAACGTCCGGTGATTGGGGATGGCGGCGAAGGCCGGAATGACCACCCCGGCCTGAGCGATCGAGGCCGGAAGCATGAGC
>JALYTR010000357.1 GCA_030854165.1 Pseudomonadota bacterium
TTTCTTCTGCCGGATCAAACAATTCCGCGCCATCGCCACGCGCTACGACAAGCGCGCCATCAACTTCTTGGCCAAAATCTATCTCGCCGCTACACTCGTCTGGCCCAATTGAGGACAGGCCCTAGCACGGCCCTCGAAACGTCGCTCTACGCCGGCAACGCCCCGATCGGCCGCCGCGCGCTGGCCCTAAGCTTCTCGCTTTCCGACCTGAGTTGCCCGCAGGCGGCCAGGATGTCGCGGCCGCGCGGGGTGCGGATAGGCGACGCGTAGCCGGCCCGGTTGACGATGTCGGCGAAGGCCTCGATGGTCCGTCGGTCCGAGCAGTCATAGGGGGCGCCGGGCCAGGGATTGAACGGAATAAGATTGATCTTGGCGGGAATGCCGGCCAGCAGCCGCACCAGGGCCCGGGCCTCGGCCGGACTGTCGTTGACGCCCTTGAGCATCACGTATTCGAAGGTCACCCGCCGGGCGTTCGAGAGGCCCGGATAGGCGCGGATGGCGGCCAGAAGCTCGGCGATCGGATAGCGGCGGTTGAGCGGCACCAGTTCGTTGCGCAGCTCGTCGTTGGTGGCGTGCAGGGAGATGGCCAGCATCGCCCCGGTCCGCTCGCCTAGCGCCTTGAGTCTTGGCGCGACCCCGGCGGTGGAGACGGTGACCCTGCGCCGCGAGATGGCGATGCCCTCGCCGTCGGAGATGATGTCCAGCGCGCCCGCGACGGCGTCCAGATTGTAGAGCGGCTCGCCCATGCCCATGAAGACGATGTTGGTGAGCCGCCGCTCGCCCGGCGCGGCCGTCCACTCGGCCAGATCGTCGCGAGCGATCTGGACCTGGGCGACGATCTCGCCGGCGGTCAGATTACGCACCAGGGCCTGGGTGCCAGTGTGGCAGAAGGTGCAGGCGAGGGTGCAGCCGACCTGGCTGGAGACGCACAGGGCGCCGGCGCGGCCGACATCGGGAATATAGACGCTCTCGGCTTCGATCCCCGGCGCGAAGGCGATCAGCCATTTGATCACCCCATCGACGCTCTGCTGGCGCTCGACGATCCTGGGCCTGGTGAGCACGAAGCGATCGGCCAGGGCGGCGCGGGTCTCCTTGGCGATGTTGGTCATCGCCTCGAAATCGGTCGCCCCCTGCTTGTGCATCCAGCCCCACGCCTGACCGGCGCGCATCCGCGCCGCGGCGGGCGCCACGACGCCGGTCTCCACCAAGGCGGCGGCAAGCTCGACGCGGGTCAGGCCGGTCAGGTTGACCAGCGCCGGCGGCGCGGCTTTGGGGCGCGAAAGATCGAGGGTGACGGACACGATTCCAAAATATGGTTGGGGTGAAGACGGGCTCGGGCCCACCTCCTTATCATGAATTGACGCGCGCCGCCGGGCGGGTTCCGCGCCGGGACTATCGAGCGTAGGACCGCTCGTTCAATCGAACCGCGGTTAAGGAGGGCCAATGCGTCTTGTGATGACCGGAGCGACTAGCGGGATCGGCCTGGCGGCGGCGCGCCGGCTCCTGGGCGCGCCGGATGCGGACCTCGTCGTCGGCGCCCGCGATCCCGATAGCGCGCCGGCGGAGTTTCGCGGCCGAGCGGAATTGCGCGATCTCGATCTCGCCCGGCTGGCCAGCGTTCGCGCCTTCGCGGCGAGCCTCGCCGGGGAAGCGCCGATCGACCGGCTGATCCTGAACGCCGGCTGTCAATCGATGCACGGGCAGCGATCGCTCGATGGGTTCGAACTGACCTTCGCGGTCAACCATCTGGCCCACTACCTCCTCGTCCGCCTGGTCGCACCGCGCATGGCCCGAAAGCGGCATCGTCTTCACCGCCAGCGGGACCCACGATCCCGCCGAGAAGACCGGCATGCCGCCCCCCCGACACGCCGACGCCGGCAAGCTGGGCCGCCCGGAGACCGACCCGGATCGCGACGAAAACGACGCCAGGGCGGGACGCCGGGCCTATAGCGCCTCGAAGCTCTGCAATGTGCTGACCGCCCGCGAACTGGCGCGCCAGCTTGCCCCCGAGCGCCCCGACCTGATGGTCGCCGCCTTCGATCCCGGCTTCACGCCCGGCACCGGCCTGGCGCGGGACTATCCGGGGCCGGTGGGAATGATTTTCCGCTTCGCCCTGCCGCCTGTCGCGGGGCTGAGCGAGAAGGTGAGCACACCGGCCAATTCCGGCCGACTGCTGGCCGAACTGGCCACCTCGCCGCGCTACCAGACCGCGCGGGGCGGCTATTTCGCTCTGCGCGGAACGACGCTCGTGGAACGACAACCCTCGAAACTCGCCCAGGACCCGCGGCTCGCCGAACGCCTATGGCGAGACAGCGCCGCCATGGTCGGGCTTCTTGGCTAGCGCGTTGGCCGGCTGAGTTGGCCCGCGGGGTTGGGGGCGCCGGCGGCGATGCCCTCAAAAAACCTCGCAGGTGATGGTTCCATCGGCGTGGAGGGCGGCGCGCTTCATGCCGGCAGAATTGTAGGGCATGGCGATCTCTCCGTCGGCGCCGACCGCGATCAGGCCGCCTTCGCCGCCCAGGGCGCGAACCTCATCCAGCACGGCCGCCCCGGCCGCCGCCAGGCTCTCGCCGGCGAAGCGGAGACGAAAGGCGAGTTGGGCGGCGGCGACCGTGCGCACGAACATCTCGCCCGAGCCGGTGCAGGAAACGGCGACGCGGGCATCGGCCCACGTCCCCGCGCCGAGGATCGGACAGTCGCCGACCCGGCCAAGCGGCTTGCCGAAAATCCCCGCCGTGGAGGTCGCCGCCGCAAGAGCGCCGGTTTCGTCGCGGGCCACGGCGCCCACAGTGCCGGTGGCCAGATCGGCGCCCGCCTTTCCCGCCCCGCCGCCGGCGTGGGTGAACCACGCCTCTGGGTCGGCGATCCGCTCCAGTCCCCGCGCCGCGGCGAACGCCGCCGCCCCCTCGCCTACGAAGAGTACATGCGGCGTCGTCTCCATGACCGCTCGCGCGGCGCGAATGGGCGAAGCGAACCCCTCCAGGGCCGCCACCGCCCCGGCCCGCTGGGCCGGTCCGTCCATGAGGGCGGCGTCCAGTTCGTAGCGGCCGGCGGTGTTGGGCGAGGCGCCTCGGCCGGCGACGTAGAGGCCGGAAGCCTCCAGGGCGGCCACCGTCTCCATGACCACGTCCAGGGCCGCCGCACCGGCGGCCAGGCGGTCGCGGCCGGCCTCGATCAGGCCCCGCATATGGATGAGTTCGCGACTGTAGTCGCGCCCGCGCAGGGGGCCGGCGCCGCCATGCAGGGCGAGGGTCAT
>JALYTR010000035.1 GCA_030854165.1 Pseudomonadota bacterium
GGATCGACGTGGACCGCAAGGTGCTCTCCGACATCGCGGGAAACGATCCGGCCGCCTTCAAGGCCATCGCCGACAAGGTTCGCGCCGCGCTGGGGTGAGGCGCACGGGTTCCTTCTCCCCTTGCGGTAGAAGGTGGCCCGCGAAGCGGGTCGGATGAGGGGTCGCATTCCCCACTCCGACTAGCCTCTCGAGGCCACTCGGTGACCGTCGCGCGACCCCTCATCCGTCGCCTGCGGCGACACCTTCTCCCGCAAGGGGAGAAGGTGCGCCGAGGCCTCCAGATCTAAGCCAAACCGCCATGACCGACCATTCCCAACTCGAATCCGACCTCCTCGCCCAGATCGCCGCCGCCGGCGATCCGGGAGCGCTGGACGCCGTGCGGGTGTCGGCGCTGGGCAAGACTGGAACTATCTCATCCCTGCTGAAATCCCTGGGCGCGATGAGCGCGGAGGAACGCCGAACCGAAGGACCGGCGATCAACGGCCTGCGTGACCGTATCGCGGCGGCGATCGCCGAACGCAGGACGATCCTGGAAGCCGCCGAGCTCGACGCGCGACTCATCGCCGGGCGCCTGGATCTTTCCCTGCCCGCCCCGCCCCGCCGCCAGGGCTGCGTCCACCCCACCATGCAGGTGATGGACGAGATGATCGCCATCTTCGCCGAACTCGGCTTTTCCCTGGCCGAAGGGCCGGACATCGAGGACGATTTCCACAACTTCACGGCGCTGAATTTCCCGCCCAGGCATCCGGCGCGGGAAATGCACGACACCTTCTTTTTTCAGCCGGGTCCCGACGGCGAACGCAAATTGCTACGCACTCACACCAGTCCGGTCCAAGTGCGGACCATGCGGCAGGGCAATATCCCGCCGCCGGCTCCGTGGATCGCCGCCGGTCAGGCGCCGCCGATCCGCATCATCTCGCCGGGACGCACCTACCGCCAGGACAACGACGCCACCCACACCCCGATGTTTCACCAGATCGAGGGGCTGGTGATCGATCGCGCCATCCACATGGGGCATCTGAAGTGGACCTTGGATACGTTCATCGCCCGCTTCTTCGAACTGCCCGCCATCGCCACCCGCTTTCGCCCCCACTATTTCCCCTTCACCGAACCCTCGGCGGAGATGGACGTGCATTGCGACACTTCGGGCGGGACGGTGAGGATCGGGCAAGGGGCCGAGTGGTCGGAGATCGTCGGCTGCGGCATGGTCCATCCCACCGTGCTGCGAAACTGCGGCATCGACCCCGACGAATGGCAGGGATTCGCCTTCGGCTTCGGCGTCGATCGGCTGGGGCGGTTGAAATACGGCATGCCGGACCTGCGCGACATGTTCGCGGGCGACGCGCGCTGGCTGGCCCACTACGGCTTCTCGGCCTTCGCCGCCCCCAATCCGGCCTCTGGTCTAAGCTAGGAGCGGGCCGATGAAATTCACCCTTTCCTGGCTCAAGGAGCACCTCGAAACCACGGCGAGCGTCGCCGAGGTGGTGGAGGCCATGACCATGGCCGGCCTGGAGGTCGAGCATGTGGACGATCCGGCCGCCCGGCTAGCTGCTTTCACGGTGGCGCGGATTGTCGAGGCGGTCCAGCACCCGGGCGCCGACCGCCTGCGGGTCTGCCAGGCGGAAACCATCGATGGGCTGAAGGAGATCGTCTGCGGCGCGCCCAATGCCCGGGCCGGCCTCGTCACCATCTACGCGCCGATCGGGGCCTATATTCCGGGCTCCGGGATTACCCTGGAGCCTCGGGCGGTGCGCGGCGTCGTCTCCAACGGGATGCTGTGCTCGGCGGCCGAGCTCCAGACCGCCGAGGAATCGGATGGCATTCTGGAACTGGCCGACCTGCCGGTGGGCACGCCGGCCGCCGAGGCCCTAGGCCTGGAGGCGGCGATCGATTTCGAGGTGACCCCCAATCGGCCGGACTGGCTGGGCGTGGCGGGCGTGGCGCGCGACCTGGCGGCGGCGGGGATCGGAACGTTGAAGGATCTGGCGGTCGCGCCGGTTACGGGCGCCTTTCCCTGCCCCATCGACATCCGCCTGACCGCGCCGGACGCCTGCCCGGCCTTTGCCGGCCGGCTGATCCGTGGACTGACCAACGGGCCGTCGCCGGCCTGGCTGCAACGGCGGCTGCGGACCATCGGTTTGCGGCCGATCAACGCCCTGGTCGACATCACCAACCTGGTCACTTACGACCGCGCCCGCCCCCTGCACGTCTATGACGCCGCGAAACTCACCGGCGGTTTCATCGAGGCCCGGCTCGGCCGCCAGGGCGAGCGCGTCGAGGCGCTGGACGGCAAGACCTATGGGCTGACCCCAGACATCTGCGTCATCGCCGACGGCTCGGGCGCCATAGGCCTGGGCGGCGTCATGGGCGGGACGACCACCGGATGCTCGGACGCCACCACCGATGTCTTCATCGAGAGCGCCTGGTTCGATCCCATCCGCACCGCCCAGACCGGGCGTGACACCGGAATCGTCTCCGACGCCCAGTACCGCTTCGCCCGCGGCGTCGATCCGGCCTGGTTGGTTCCGGGCATCGAACTGGCCACGCGCTTGATCCTGGTGTTGTGCGGCGGCGAGGCGTCCGAAGTGGTTTTCGCGGGCGAGACGCCCGCGCTCCCACCGGCCATCGACTTCGATCCGGCCTATGTGGAGCGGCTGTCGGGATTGGCCGTGCCGGCGGATCGAGTGTGGAAGATCCTTTCCGATCTCGGGTTCACCAAGGACGGCGGGCGTGTTCAGCCCCCTTCCTGGCGGCGTGACGTGGAGGGTAAGGCCGATCTGGTCGAAGAGGTGGCGCGCATCGTCGGTTATGGTGCGTTGCCGGACGCGCCGCTGCCCGAACTGCCTCGTCCGATCGGCGGGGTGCTGACCCCCCGCCAGGCGCGCATCCGCTTGGCGCGACGGAGCATGGCGGCGGCGGGCTACCAGGAGGCGATCACCTTCTCGTTCACGGCGCGGGCGGCCGCGAGCCTGTTCGGCGGCGGCGACGAGCGGCTGGTGCTGCAAAACCCAATCGCCGCCGACCTCGACTGCATGCGCCCCTCGATCCTGCCCGGTCTCATCGAGGCGGTGGGACGCAACGCGCGGCGCGGGTTTCCCGACTGCGCCCTTTTCGAGATCGGCCCGGTGTTCGCCGGCGACGAGGCCGCCGACCAGCGCACCGCCATCGCCGCCGTGCTCGCCCCCCACGCCCCGCGGCGGTGGGACGGGGCGGGCCCCGAGG
This sequence comes from Pseudomonadota bacterium, assembly GCA_030854165.1. Classification (GTDB taxonomy): domain Bacteria; phylum Pseudomonadota; class Alphaproteobacteria; order Caulobacterales; family Caulobacteraceae; genus Acaudatibacter. Next base: position 3,223 of record JALYTR010000035.1, read on the forward strand.
ATCTCTTCACCCTCAAGGCGACCCTCCTGGCTCTGCTGGACGACCTGGACGTGCCGACCGCCTCGCTCCAGATCGTCCAGGACATGGCGGCGCCCTGGTGGGGTCCGGGCCGCCGCGCGCGCCTGCGGCTAGGCAAGGCCGTGCTGGCCGACTTCGGCGAAATCCACCCGGCCACGCTCAAAGTCCTGGATGTGGAGGGACCGATCTTCGCCTTCGAGTTGTGGCTGGACGCCCTTCCCGAGGCGAAGAAGAAAGCCGCCAGAACGCGCCCGGCGCTGACCCTCTCGCCCTTCATGCCGCTCACCCGCGACTTCGCCTTCGTGGTCGCAAGGGAAGTCCCCGCCGCCGATCTTGTCCGCGCCGTCCAGAGCGCCGACCGCGCCCTGATCGCTGGGGCTCGGGTGTTCGATGTCTATGAGGGAGCGGGCATCCCCGAAGGCGCCAAGTCGGTGGCCGTGGAGGTGACCGTCCAGCCGCGCGAGGCGACCCTGACCGACGCCGGCATCGAGGCTCTCACCGCCAGGATCGTCGCCGCCGCCGAAAAGGCGTTGGGGGCGAGACTGCGCGGCTGAGGTCGATCGCCCTACAGCGGCAGCCAGTGCCGCTTTCGGCTGTAGGAGAGGTAGCCCATGTTGACGCCCAGACGCAGGCCGACGCCGGCGCGGATGGGGGCGAGGACAATGCCCTCGGCGCGCTGATAGTTCACCCCCAGGCCGCCGATGAAATAGGCCGAGCCCTCGACGCCCGGAAAGCGGCGGTAGATAGCGTCGGGATATTGCAGGTCGTAGCACAGGGTGAACACCCGGCTGGCGTTGCCACCGGCGTCGAAGCCGACCGACGGACCCTGCCAGAACACCTCCTGGGTCGGGCGGTTCTTCATATAGAGCAGGCCCCGGCCGTAGCGGAGACCGACCCCGAAGGCGGCCGAGCCCTCTTCGCCGGCGATATAGCCGGTGGGTCGGCCGTTGTCCTTGAACGCCCGCTCGATGGCCGCCCCGGCCGATTCGGCGGTGACGCCGAGAAAATCCGACACCCGGTTGACCAGCTCGTCGTCGCTGTAGGTCTGGGCGGAGGCCGACGGGGGCGCGGGCGGGGCTGGCGGCGGAGGCGGGGCGCCATAGGATAGATCGTCCCGCCCGGTATCCGTCTGTTGGGCCAGGACGGGCCCAGCGGCGATCGACGCCAAGCCGGCGACGATGAGCGAGCGGCGGTCCATGACAATCCCTCTACAAGGGTCAAGCTTAGGTTCGGGCAAAGGTGCGCGGCGAGTTGGGCTTGTTTGGGGCCTGGCGCGTTAACGGGCGCTGAACGACGCCGCGGGTCCGGTCGTCGCCCCAAAAGGTGGCGGACCATGCTACAGGCTCGCCCATGACGACGCCGGCCTCCCGCATCCGCAACTTCGCCATCGTGGCCCACATCGACCATGGCAAGTCGACCCTCTCCGATCGCCTGATCCAGGAGACCGGCGGCCTCACGGCGCGGGAGATGAAGGAACAGGTGCTCGATTCCATGGATCTGGAGCGCGAGCGCGGCATCACCATCAAGGCCCAGACGGTGCGCCTGAACTACCGCGCCGACGACGGTGAAGACTATGTGCTGAACCTGATGGACACCCCCGGCCATGTGGACTTCGCCTATGAGGTGAGCCGCTCCCTCGCCGCCTGCGAAGGCTCCATCCTGGTGGTGGATGCGAGCCAAGGCGTCGAGGCCCAGACCCTCGCCAACGTCTATCAAGCCATCGACAACAATCACGAGATCGTGCCGGTGCTCAACAAGGTCGATCTGCCGGCCGCCGAGCCGGATCGGGTGCGCGCCCAGATCGAGGAGGTCATCGGCATCGACGCTTCGGGGGCGGTGGAATGTTCGGCCAAGACCGGCCTCGGTATCCACGACGTCCTCGAAGCCATCGTCACCCGCCTGCCCGCCCCAGTCGGCGACGAGGCCGCGCCGCTCAAGGCCCTGCTGGTGGACGCCTGGTACGACGCCTATCTGGGCGTCGTCGTGCTGGTGCGGGTGTTCGACGGGCGCCTCAAGGCCGGAGCGCAGGTGCGCATGATTCAGGCCGGCGCCACCTATCGTGTCGACAAGATCGGGGTGTTCCAGCCCAAGGCGACGGACGTGGCCTCCCTCGGTCCCGGCGAGATCGGCTTCATCACCGCCCAGATCAAGGAGGTGGCCGATGCCGCCGTCGGCGACACCATCACCGAGGAGAAACGCCCGACCACCAGCGCTCTGCCGGGGTTCAAGCCGGTTCAGCCGGTGGTGTTCTGCGGCCTTTTCCCGGTGGACGCGGCCGACTTCGAGGATCTGCGCGCCGCCGTGGGCCGCCTGCGGCTCAACGACGCCTCCTTCACCTTCGAGATGGAGACCAGCGCCGCCCTGGGCTTCGGCTTCCGCTGCGGGTTCCTGGGCCTCTTACACCTGGAGATCATCCAGGAGCGGCTGACCCGGGAGTTCAATCTCGACCTCATCGCCACCGCCCCCAGCGTGATCTACAAGATTACCCTGACCAACGGCGAGACCCTCGAGCTCCACAACCCGGCCGACATGCCCGAGCCGGTGCGCATCGCGTCCATCGCCGAGCCGTGGATCCGCGCCACCATCTTCACCCCCGACGAATACCTCGGCTCGGTGATCAAGCTGTGCCAGGATCGGCGCGGCGCGCAGCGTGAGCTCAGCTACGTCGGCAGCCGGGCCATGGTGATCTACGACCTGCCTCTCAACGAAGTGGTGTTCGACTTCTATGATCGGCTCAAGAGCGTCTCCAAGGGCTACGCCAGCTTCGACTACCAAATCGAGGACTACCGCGAGGGCGACTTGGTGAAGATGCTGATCCTGGTGAACTCGGAGCCGGTCGACGCGCTGTCCATGCTGGTGCACCGCAGCCGCGCCGAGACGCGCGGCCGCTCCATGGTGGAAAAGATGAAGGAGCTCATCCCCCCCCACCTCTTCGTCATCCCCATCCAAGCGGCCATCGGCGGCAAGATCATCGCCCGCGAGACCGTCCGGGCGCTTCGCAAGGACGTCACCGCCAAATGCTACGGCGGCGACGCCACCCGCAAGCGCAAGCTCCTGGACAAGCAGAAGGAGGGCAAGAAGAAGATGCGCCAGTTCGGCAGGGTGGAAATCCCCCAGGAGGCCTTCATCGCGGCCCTGAAGATGGACGCGGATTAGGGGGGCGTCACTTCGGCGGTTCCAGGAGCCGAACGTAGTCGCGCGCGCCGTGGACGATGCGCAGAACGTCCACCCGCTCGCCTTCGATCCGGTAGAGGATCAGATAGTTTCCGTGAACGCGGCGGCGGACGCCAAGGCGCGCGTAGCGTGGAACGAACGGAAATGCGCGCGGCGCCTCGGCGAGACCAAGCGCGCTCTGGCGAAGGTCGCGAACGAAAGAAAGAGCGCGACGCGGCGCGTCCTGGGCGATGTGGTCGGCGATCTCCTCCAGGTCGCCCTCCGCCGCGGCGGTAAGGAAAACCCTCACCGAACCTCGGTCGCCGACGCCATGGCGGCATACTTGGCTTCCAGACGATCGAACACTTTGCCGGCGTCATGAACCCGCCCCGCCACGGAGTCCGTCACCCCACGCTTGATCGACGAATCCAGCGCCGCGAGCCACCGCGCCTCATCGGTCGCGGTAGTCTGGTCACGGCGGATAAGATCGCGCACATAGTCACTGACGCTGGCGTATCGCCCGGTGTCCACGCGGGACTGAACCCAATCGCGCATCGGGTCCGGGACAGAGACATTCATCGACGCCATGACGCACCTCCGGCGAACACCATGGCATAAAATGACAATGATTGCCAACTAGCCATTGGGACTTTGAGCGGTGCGTTCGGCCGAGGCGGCGCTGATGTGCCTCCCCGAACGCCTCAAGCGTGTTCCCCCCTCACGCCGCGCGCAGTTCCCCGACCGCCCGCATCGCCTCATCGATCGACTTGGCGCGCTGATCGGGGCCAAGCTGGATTCCTTCAGCGACGATGATTTCCAGGTCGGTGAGGCCGATGAAGGCGAAGACGGTGTGCAGATAGCTTTCCAGATGCTCGAAGGCCGCCGCCGGCGCGCCCGCTCCATAGAGTCCGCCGCGCGAAAGGGCGATGATCACCCGCTTGTCGCCCGCCAGTCCCTCCGGGCCGGCCGCGCCATAGCGGAAGGTCTTGCCGGCCACGAGGATCCGGTCGATCCAGGCCTTGAGCTGGCTGGAAACGGTGAAATTGTACATCGGCGCGCCGATGACCAGGATGTCGGCGGCCAAGAACTCTTCGAGCGCCGCGTCATCGTTGGCGACATCGGCTCGGACCCTCGGATCGTCCGACGGCGCGCCGAACCTGGCCGCGAACTGGGCCCCGCCAAGGTGGGTGGGCGGGGTCGCGGCGAGATCGCGATAGGTGACGTCGAGCCCCGGCGTCTCGGCCCGCAACCGGGCAACGACGGCGGCCGACACCCGCCGGCTGACCGAATTCTCACCCAGGATGCTGGAGTCGATGTGGAGCAGTTTCATGGATTCACCCATGGTATATGTTTGTGACTGAGGCTAGAGTGGTGACCACGACCCCGGCCCGCAAGGAGGCACAATCTTGGCTGCGACGCACATGGAAGTAACCGGCCCCCCGATCGATCACGCGTCGCGGGACTGCCGCGCCGTGAGCACCGTCCTGGCGCGGGTGGGTGACAAGTGGAGCGTACTGATCGTCATGCTGCTGCGTGAGGGCGCCAGGCGCTTCAGCGAGATCAAGCGCATGGTGGGGGGTATTTCTCAGCGGATGCTCACCCTCACCTTGCGGGGATTGGAGCGAGACGGCCTGGTCACGCGAACCGTCTTCGCCACCGTCCCGCCGCGCGTGGACTACGCCCTCACCGACCTCGGCCGCTCGCTCTCCAAGCCGGTCGAAGCGCTGGGCCTATGGGCCCGCGCCCACCAGGGCGAGATCGAAGGCGCGCGCCAGCTATTCGATGCACGAGGGGCAAAGGGATGATCCTGGCGTTTGTGGCGTCACGAGTCGTGGCGTCGGCGGCTTGTTCGGCGCCGGCCGCGCGCATAGGCTGCCGGCGGCGCAGGGAGGGAAGCCTCGCGTGAACATCCGCACCGTCATAGCTACGTTGCTGGTCGCCGCCTTGGCGGGGCTGGCGGTCGCCGCCGCATCCCCCGCCATCCCCGGCTACATCGCCAAGGCCGTGGCCGATTCCTCGCCCCGCCGACGATCGCAAGCTCGATCCCGACCGCAAACCCGCCCAGGTGCTCGCCTTCGCGGGGGTGCGGTCCGGCGAAACGGTTGCCGAATACCTGCCCGGCGGCGGCTACTACACGCGCCTCTTAAGCGACATCGTCGGCCCGCGCGGCCACGTCTATGCCCTGGAGACCACGACCTGGGGCAAGGACAACATCGACGCCACCAGGAAGGCCCTGGCCGAGCCCGGCCGCGGAAACGTCACCCTCGATCTGGCCCCCCTGGGCGAATTCCGTCTGCCGGCCAAGGTCGATCTCTTCTGGACCTCCGACAACTACCACGACCTGCACGTCCCCAAGTATGCGAACGTGGACATGGCCGCCTTCAACAAGCATGTGTTCGAGTCCCTCAAACCCGGCGGCGTCTACCTGATCATCGACCACGCGGCGGCGGCGGGCACGGGCGCCACCCTCTCGCCCAAGCTGCATCGCATCGACAAGGCCACGGTGATCGCCGAGGTCACCGCCGCCGGCTTCAAACTGACCGGCGAAAGCGACCTCCTGCGCAACGGCGCCGACGATCACACCCGCACCATTTTCGATCCCGCCATCCACTTCAAGACCGACCAGTTCATCTTGAAGTTCAGGAGGCCGTGAGGGGCAGGAGGGGGGCTGGGTGAATCAGGCGATCAGCTCGGCGACATCCGTGGCCGCGCTGCGCTCTTTGCTCTTCCTTCGCGCCAGCTGCACATTGCTCTTGAAGGCGTAGAGGAAGTCATCCCCAAACGAGGCGCTGTTCGCATCCAGGGCAAACACGCGGGTTTTCGGTCCCCCATTTGTCGATAGTGTCTTGACGGTCACCGTCTTGGGCCGTTTCGACGCCGTCGTCGCCTTGGCGATCGTTCGCAATTCGGGCTGCTTGGCCATATCCACTCCTACGGCCTATATCGAAGGCGGCGAACCGATTGGCAAGCACTCTCACGATTGCTGTCGGCGCGCTCAGGGCGCCGCGCTGGCGCCGGCCGACCTCAACCGGTCTCGCTCAAACCCAGTGGCAGCACGGGCAGGCCGGCCGCCATAACGGCGGCTTCCATGGCTTTCCACAGCGGCGTCTCGCAACCGCCCTCCGACCGGGCCCAGTGTACGAGCGGGCCGGCTAAACGGCGGAAGTCGATTTCGGCCACGTGTACCCTGGCGCCCTGGGGATTGAGGTCCGCTTCGCGATCCTCAGGATCGCGATCGTTGTCCAAGCGGCATTCTTCTAGGGCTTGGGCCAAGGCATCGTGTTCGTCTCTGGCCCAGCCTTCCCAGCCATAACCCGTGTCAAAGGCGTCATCGTAAAACTTGGGGGAAACCTTAACGAACCAGGGGAGACGAATCTTTGCCTGTCTCGTGGCGCGTGCTGCTGGCATGGCGCCTGCCATTGTCGCTTCTCCTATTACGTCACCGGTGGGCGTTGTAGAATTCGAAGAATATCCTTGACGCTGAGTCGGCGCTACCCGAACGAAGCCCGATATGTGACCGACTCGAGCACAACAGCCTGCTCCAACGGCGGCCGCAGTTGGAAGAATCTTGGCGCCTCGCCATACTCGTAGACGCGATAGAGCCGGAACGCCTCGGGCCTTTCTTCGGCGAAGGAACGCTCGTTGCTGGTGAGAAAGAATGGCGTCTTGCGCGTTCCGCATGTCGTCTTGACCTCGATCAGGCGTTCTCGACCCGTGCGGTCGAAGGACAGGATGTCGTAGCCTGCGCCATCGCCGTCCTCCTGAGAGACCCAACGAACCTTGCTCGCGAGGTCCCGGCGTTCGGCCTCGGCGAGGCGGCGGCGTTCGAAGTCGATGATCAAGGCTTCGCCGGCTTTGCCGAGCGCCCGGTTCCTAAAATCACGCTCAGTGGGATCGAACTTTCGGATCAGTCGCTCCAGCCGTTCGGGCTTGGGAGCGGCGTCGAAGTTGGGAGCCGGCGGGGGTTCTTCGAAAAGGCTCGGCGCCTCCGCGAAGCCGACTAAGGCGGCCGAACCAAGATCGGGCAAGCTGGGGCTCGCCGACAGGTGGTGATCGATGGCGTCGAATATGGCGTTCTGGAAGTTGAGCTTGGGTTTGTAGCCCCGGATCGTCGGAAGACCGAGTTCCCTTAGCACCGCCGAAATGTTCATGTGCTTGAACTCGACCGAGCGATGGGTCCGGCCGACGCGCTCCATAAGGGCGGCGCTGTGATGCGATTTGACATAGCCTCGTCCCTCGCGTTCGGCGGCGAGCATGGCGAAATAGTCGGCGACGATGGCGTCGAGTTCGTCGTCGCCCCAGACCGTTCCGACCTTCGCCTGGTCCGCCATGGCGTTTCGCGCGTGGTTGTGCCTACTCGCCATCCTGGCGTGAGATGGGAGGGTTGTGAAGCTTTCGCTTGATCGCGGCCCCAAGGCCGCCGGGCGGAAAAGGTTTGACAATTGGATCAAGATTGCATAATGCAATGTCTGTTACGCCTTCCCCCGCGATCGCTTGCTGAAGATCGTCGATCGTTCTCCAAGCGGGGCGTCAAAGCGAAGTAGATCAACCACTTGACTGATGCCTCTGACCTCTCGGAATGCCAGCCGAGTGCCCTTCGGCAGCCAATCGGCCGCCATCCGACCGCCAAAACCTGCCAAAAACCTGCCAAAAAACGCCATCGGAATGCCACGTCACGCCGATGCGACGCCCTTACCGGCCATGCCGCCGTGCGCTAGTCTCCGCCCATGATCCCCCCCGTCCCACCCGACATCCTCGACCGGCTGAAAGCCACCCTCGGCGATGGCGGTTGGAGCGACGAGCCCGAGCGCCTCGCGCCGATGCTCACCGAATGGCGGGAGGGGTGGAGCGGGGCGACGC
>JALYTR010000358.1 GCA_030854165.1 Pseudomonadota bacterium
ATCTTCGCCGCCCCGCCGCTGGCCATCGGCGTTGCCGCCGCCCTGGCCGCCGGCGCCCTGAAGAGCGGCGCGACGGTCACCGATGTCGGCTCGGTCAAGGCGGCGATCGCCGAGGCCTTCGCCAAGGTCATTCCCGCCGACGTCTTCGTCATTCCCGGCCACCCCATCGCCGGCTCCGAGGAGTCGGGGCCGGACGCCGGCTTCGCCGCCATGTTCGAGGGCCGCTGGACCATCCTCACCCCCCAGGCCCGCAAGGACGCGCCCTATCTGGCCGCCGTGGCGCGCCTCACCGCCTTCTGGGAGGCCCTCGGCGCCCAGGTGGAGACCATGGACGAACGCCACCACGATCTGGTTCTGGCCGTGACCTCGCATCTGCCGCACCTGATCGCCTACAACATCGTCGGCACGGCCGCCGATCTCGAGGAGGTCACCCGCGGCGAGGTGATCAAATATTCGGCCGGCGGCTTTCGCGACTTCACCCGCATCGCCGCCTCCGACCCGGTCATGTGGCGCGATGTGTTCCTGGCCAACAAGGACGCCGTACTGGAAATTCTTGGTCGCTTCACCGAGGATCTGCAGGCCCTGTCGCGGGCCATCCGCTGGGGCGACGGCGACACCCTGGAGGCGCTCTTCACCCGCACCCGCGAAATCCGCCGCGGGGTCATCGACGCCGGCCAGGAAACCCCCGAGCCGGACTTCGGACGCCACCGGAAGACGGAGTAGCGCGGCCTCGCTAAGCACCGCGCCGACGTTCACGCCCAATCCCTGATCACTTACCGGAATGAGGATTCCGAATCAGAGGAATCAGCGGGCAATATCTCGACTGGACAACCATTCCCCTCGCTCCCCGCCGACGCCGATCCCGGCGATTCGGACGCGCAGTGAAAATGTATCGGGTCGATGAATTTTTGGTATCTTGCACTCCGCATCTCTTCGAGGGATCAACACGATGGGCGATCGCAGCAATGCAGCCCTGCTTGGCGCTCTTTTCTTTCTCGCGGCCTGCGACAAGTCTGCGACGGCGACGGACAATGCGGCGAATGCGGGAAACACCCCGGTGACTGCGGCGGTTTCCGCCGCGCCCACTCCCCCCGCCCATAACTGGAGTTATCGAGAGGGCCAGGAATACGGATACCCCGGCGCCATCTCCGAGGACGAGCAAAAGGCCGGCCAAGCGATCGCCTCAGTTCAGATGTTTCGCTTTCTCGGCACCCAGAACGGCGTCTACACCGTCGCCCGAGTAGCGAATGGGGCGGCGACTATCGCATCGTGCGCCAACCCCTGCCAAGTGGTGAAACTCTCCTCGGGCGGGTTGATGCAGAGGGTGACCTTCAACCCAGAAAGCATCGTCGGCGCGGCGCTCACCGACGCCTTCAATGGGCAAATGGAAGTCTACGGTTCAGGCGCGCCGGTGCCGGCGCCGCAGCCGAACGCCTCGCCACCCGTCCCCGCGACCCCCGTTCCGGCGGCAGCGCCGAGTGCGGATCCCTACGCGGCTGACAAGATCGCCGAGCGTGAAGGAGACGCGTCCCGCACGCCTGCCGACCCAGCGGCTTCTGGCGCGCCAACGGACGTCACGACGACCATCTCATTCCGCCAGGGGCTGGTTGATCGGAGGGATTATGAGGCATGGTTCGGCCGTTTGTCGGGCGACTATCTGAGCGGGGCAACCTTCTGGGAATCGCATCGCAGTCTCGCGCATCCGCCGATGTGCAAGAGGTCGAATCCAAGTTTGATTCCTGCGTGGATCAATGGGTGCCAAGCCGCCAAGCAACATCTTGATGCGTCAGACATGCGGCGAAAATCGAATCCTTGGTACCGTTTGGGTTGGAATAGCTTTCCGGAGCCAAGCGGTTAGAAGTGACGGCGGGCGGGTGTGTGTCGGGTGGCGTAGGGGATTGGGGAGAGGTCCGACGGTGGCGCCTGAGAAGCCAATAGAAGCCGATATCGTTGAGCCGGCGCCACGCCCGCAGCATAGGGTGCTCGCTCTCCTGGGTGGCGCCTTGGTAATGGCGGCCGTGACGGTGGCATTTTTCGTGGGCAAAGCGTCCGACACTCAAAAAGAGCCTACCACTCCTCCATCGTCCACCTTGGCTGCGACGACGTCGCCTGTTCCGCGAAGGGCGATCGCCGTTCAGCCGAATGTCTGGGTCGAGTGGGATTCGGCCAAGTCCGGGCGGTCAAACACGTTCGCTGTCGATGGCCTGACTATCGAGGCATCGCCTATCAAAACGAAGGATGGCTTCATACCGGTGATCAAGATCATGGCGCCCAACCGGCCTGAGGTGACACTCAAGGGAGCCGAAAACGACTATGCGGAAAGCGCTAGCATAAATTTCGGCGTTGGAAAATTTGACTCTTCTAGCGCCATACCACAAGTCGTGATGACCTCCTTTAGCGGTGGGGCGCATTGTTGTTTAGACATAAAGCTGGCGGATTTTGTCAACGGGGCGTGGAGACTCTTAACCGTATATGAACTTGACACCGATCAAATAGATTTTCCTAAGGATATTGATAGTGACGGGTTCATTGACTTCGTTCTGCAGGACGACAGATTTAACTACGTCTTCGCTTCGCACGCTGGTAGTTGGGCGCCTCCGTTGATTCTTGACATTTCTCATGGTCGTGTCGTGGATGTGTCGAAAGCGAACCGCTTCCGATCGTTGTATGAGGCAGATTTCGCCAGAACAAAGATGGCGTGCGAGACGGGCAAATATGAAGAGGATGGCAAAACCTACGATACCGAAATAAACGGTGCGTGCGCCGCGTTCGTCGCAGATGGCGTGCGTCTTGGCCGAGGAGAAGAAGCTTGGAGATTTATGCTAGCCCATTACGACCGTTCCAATGGAAGCGGTGGTGATTCAAATTCTAATTTCTTGCCAACCAAATGCTTTGTACCGTTCGTCAAATATGAATGTCCGGCCGGTAAGGAGCATTCGTTCGCTGCTTATCCCGACGCGCTCAGATGGTTCCTGGGCGATAACGGATATCTTCCAGCGATAAGGATCGCTCCGAATTCACCTTCCCTTCTGCCTAATCGCTGAGCTCGTCCGCATCGAGCGTTTGGTCGTGGCTGAGTTGCGGTTTGCTGCCACAATTTTTTTGCGGTTTGGACTTTGCGGTGTGGGCCATGTGCAGACCAAGCCGCCTAGCGCATTGGGCGATGAAGTTCAATCACCCCCAACGAAGGCCGTCATGGCCGGGCGTAAGTCCCGGCCACCCATGCCCCCGCAGCCAGTTTTGG
>JALYTR010000036.1 GCA_030854165.1 Pseudomonadota bacterium
AGGATATCCTGGCCCCGGATCACCGGCGGCAGCACGCCGGGCAGGGAAAGAGACGCCCGGATCGCTTCGCGCGCCAAGCCCCGCCGATGGATCTGGCAGGCGCCGGTGGTGAGATTGGCGGATATGCAGAAGAACGGCAGCCACAGGTCGCAGATCTGCCGATCGCCGAAATGCTCGGCCAGGCGCGCCCGGACCCGGCGGCCGTGAGTCAGGGCGATGAGCGGAAAGGCGATATCCCCCACCGGGCTGCCGTCGACGAAGGCCTTGCGAATGCGCCGGTCGAGTTCGTCGTCGTCCCAGCCCATGGCGAGGCCGGCGGCGATGACCGCCCCCATGGCGACACCGCAGGTGAAATCGATGGGAACCTGGCGCGCATGCAGGGCGCGAATGGCCCCGATGTGGGCGTAGGCTCGTGCCGCGCCGCCGGAAAGCACCAGTCCGACGGCTTGGCCGGTGACGATTCGCGCCAGGCGTTCGATATCGGCGTTGTTCGTTTGGCGAATCTGGAACAGTCGGGACGGCGCCAGGGACGAGGTCCAGGCAGCCGAACCCTGGGGTGCGTGGCAACCGGCGCGCTGAACCAAAATGAGGTCGGCCATCTGCCGGCCCGGTCGGGTCGGGCTGTTTCGAAAATCCAGTTTCGCGGGGGGCGACGCCGCGCCGGCGGCGATGTGGAACAGCCGGTCGGCCTGTCGACCGACGAATTCCTTCCACCCGTCCTCGTCGTCCTCGGCGGCGTAGAGTACGAAATCGCGCCCGTGTTCGATGTTGGAGAACCATTCCGTGGGCTGGCGGCGCGCTTCAGCGCCTACCACGGCCACCGTATAGCCAAGTGTCTCCACCGCGCCGGCGATCGCCTCGACAAGCGGGCGAGCCTTCGACGTTCCGCCGACGCCCACGAAGGCGAAAACCGAGGGCGCTCGCGCCGTGATGGATCGGCCGCTCTGGCGCGCCCTCCCGATTATCAGACGGGCCAGCTCAAGGGTGACCTCCGGATCGTCCTTCAGGGCCTTGAGAAGAGCGCCGCGAGGAAGGGCGAGGATTTCACAATCGCGCAACGCCCAGACTTCCGCCGTGTGCGCGGCGCCGGCCACCAGGGCCATCTCTCCGGCCGTTTCGCCAGGGCCAATCACCCCCAGGACGCGCGGTTCGCCGTCCTCACCCCGCTGGCTGGCGCCCAGTCGGCCCGTAACCAACAGAAAGAGCTGATCGGCCGCTTCGCCCGCGCTGAACAATGTCGCCCCGCCGGGCAGGGAAAACGAAACCGCCTCGCCGGTCCGCAGGCGCCGCTCGAAGAGCCGGGTAAGCGCCGTCTGCGGCAGGTGTTCGGTCGGATCGGTCACGGCGCGGCGAGACTAGCGCTCGCGCGGCGCGCTGGCGATCCTTCCATCCGTCGCGCGGCGCGGCTATGGCTTGCCCATGTCGAAACTCGCCACCCTCATCGACCCGCGGGCCGAGGCGTTCAAGCAGAACGCGGCCGCGAACCGCGCCCTCGCGGAGACACTGCGCGCGCGGGTGGCCGAGACCGCCCTGGGCGGTCCCGAGGCGGCGCGGCGGCGCCACGTCGAGCGGGGCAAGCTGCTGCCCCGCGACCGCGTCGGCCGGCTCCTCGACATCGGCTCGCCGTTCCTGGAAATCGGCCAGTTCGCCGCCTTCGATCTCTACGACGCAGAGGCGCCGGGCGCGGGGGTGATCTGCGGTGTCGGGCGCGTTTCAGGCCGCGAGACGATGATCGTCGCCAACGACGCCACGGTGAAGGGCGGGGCCTATTTTCCCATGACCGTGAAGAAACACTTGCGGGCGCAGGAGATCGCGCTCCAGAACCGGCTGCCTTGCGTCTATCTGGTCGATAGTGGCGGGGCGAACCTGCCCTTTCAGGCCGAGGTCTTCCCCGACCGCGAACACTTCGGTCGCATCTTCTATAATCAGGCGCGAATGAGCGGGGAGGGGATTTCCCAGATCGCCTGCGTCATGGGCTCGTGCACCGCTGGCGGGGCCTATGTGCCGGCGATGAGCGACGAGACGATCATCGTGCGCGGCCAGGGCACGATCTTTCTCGGTGGCCCGCCCCTGGTCAAGGCCGCCACCGGCGAGGTGATCAGCGCCGAGGAACTGGGTGGGGCGGACACCCACGCACGCCGCTCGGGCGTGGTCGATCATGTGGCCGCCGACGACGAGCACGCCCTGGAGATCGTCCGCTCGATCGTGGCCAATCTCAATACGATCAAGCGCGTGGATCTGGACATCCGCGATCCGGAACCCCCGGCGCTCGACCCGGCCGAGATCTATGGCGTCATTCCCACCGATGTGCGCGCGCCTTACGACGTCAAGGAGATCATCGCCCGCATCGTCGATGGTTCCCGGTTCGATGAATTCAAGGCCCTCTACGGCGCCACCCTCGTGTGCGGATTTGCCCGCATCTGGGGCTACCCCGTGGCGATCCTCGCCAACAACGGCGTGCTGTTCTCCGAGAGCGCACTCAAGGGCGCTCACTTCATAGAGTTGGCCTGCCAGCGCGGCGTGCCGCTCATCTTCCTGCAGAACATTTCCGGCTTTATGGTCGGCGGCAGGTACGAGGCTGGCGGCATCGCCAAGGACGGCGCCAAGCTAGTGACCGCCGTCGCCGGCGCCGAGGTCCCCAAATTCACCGTGCTGATCGGCGGCTCGTTCGGGGCCGGCAACTACGGCATGTGCGGAAGGGCCTACAGTCCGCGCTTTTTGTTCACCTGGCCCAACAGCCGGATCAGCGTCATGGGCGGCGAGCAGGCCGCCAGCGTCCTGGCCACCATCCGCCGCGACGGCCTCGAAGCGCGTGGCGAAACCTGGTCCGCGGATGACGAGGAGGCCTTCAAAACGCCGATCCGCGAGCGCTACGAGGCCGAGGGCGACCCCTATCACGCCACCGCGCGCCTGTGGGACGATGGGATCATCGATCCGCTCCAGACCCGCGATGTCCTGGGCCTCGCGATCTCCGCCTCTCTCAACGCTCCGATTCCGAAGACGCGATTCGGTGTCTTTCGGATGTGATGCCTTAACAGAAAGCCGCCATGACCAATCCCATCGCCGATCCCCTCGTCGAAGGCGTCGATACCGATTCGCAGTCCAGGCTGGTGCTGATCGAGGCCACCGCCGAGGGCGCCGCCACGGTCACCATCAATCGCGCCGCCAAGAAGAACGCCTTCAACGCCGAGGTGATCGCGGCGTTGCGAGAAGCGTTCGAAACCCTGGAAGGGGCCGATGGCGTGCGCGTCGTGTTCGTAACTGGGGCCGAAGGCAATTTCAGCGCCGGCGCCGATCTGGAATGGATGCGCGAAGCCGCCGGTCACACCGAGTCGGACAATCGCGACGACGCCATGCAATTGGCGATCATGCTCAGGCATCTGCATGATCTGCCCGCCCTCACCGTGGCTCTGGTCGAGGGGGCGGCGTTCGGGGGTGGAGCGGGCCTCGTGGCCGCCTGCGATCTCGCCGTCGCCGCGCGAGGCGCGCGTTTCGCCTTCTCGGAGGTCAAGCTTGGCCTGATCGCGGCGACCGTCAGCCCCTATGTCGTGGCGGCCATCGGCCGGCGCCGCGCCCGCGGCCTGTTGGCCACCGGCCGGGCCTTCGACGCCGAATTCGCCCGCCACATTGGCCTCATCGACGAGGTGGTGGAGGACGCCCAGGGCCTCGCCGCCGCCAAACTGAAGATCGCAGGCGAGATCATGGCCTGCGCGCCCGGCGCCGTGGCCGACTCAAAACGCCTGGTGGACGATGTGGCTGGACGCGAAATCGATCACGCCCTGATGGAGGAAACCGCTCGCCGCATCGCTCGCGCCCGCGCTGGCGAGGAAGGCCGCGAAGGCGTGGCGGCCTTTCTGGAACGCCGGTCTCCCGGCTGGCTCGCCTAGCGCGCGGGCAGCGTGGACCGGGACCTGGAAATCGCTGCCGCCGCGTCGATGGGCGGCCTGACGCAATGGCTGGCCAGCCACGGCGCCAAGATCGGCTCGCCGTGCGCCAACTGCGCCACACCGCTGGCTGGCCCCTATTGCCACGCCTGCGGGCAACTGGCCGAGGACTTCGAGCGCACGATCGGATCGCTCTTCGTCGAGTTGTTCGAGAACCTGTTCCACGCCGATGGGCGGCTCTTCCGCACCTTGCCGCGGCTTATTCTCCGCCCAGCGGCGCTGACCCGCGACTATCTGGCCGGGCGTCGCGCGTTCCAGATTCCGCCGCTGCGCCTGTTCCTGGTGGTCATCGTGATGTTCTTTCTGGCCGGCAGCCTGCGGGGCTTCCTCGAGCCCGGCCGCGACGTTTCACACTCCAATCTTGGACGCATGCCAGCCTATGCATTTTCCGGCGCGCCCCCGACAGTCAGAGCCGTGGCCGCCTGGGTGAGACCAAAGGTCAATTACGCCCTGGGCCACCCGCGTGAGTTCATTATGGAGTTCGACAGCTGGCTGCATCGAGTCGCCATCGCCTTCCTGCCGATATCAGCGGCCATTCTTGGCCTGCTGTTCGTGTTCAACCGCCGGTTCTTCATCTTCGATCACGCCATTTTCTCGATGCATTCGTTGTCGTTTCAGGGTTTGCTGTTCACCGTCATCACTGCGCTCAACATTTGGCCGGCGGCGCGGGGCGTGGCCGATATCCTCGTCTTCGCCGCCCCAACGCACCTTTTTGTCCACATGCGCGGGGTCTACGGCACGAGCATCCCTGGGACCCTGATTCGCATGTTTCTGCTCGCTGTCTTGTCGGCCATCGCCCTTGGCGTGTTGATGGTGGTCGTTGTCGCCGTGGGTCTCACCACCATGGGATCGTCGTGACCATGCCCCCGATCGCCTCCCTGCTGATCGCCAACCGCGGCGAGATCGCCCGCCGGATCATCCGGACGGCGCGTCGGATGGGCGTGCGCACGGTCGCCGTCTATTCCGAGGCCGACGCGTCCTCGCCGCATGTGCGCGAAGCGGACGAGGCCGTGCTCATCGGGCCGCCGCCGGCGCGGGAAAGTTATCTGGTTGGCGAGAAGATCCTGGCCGCCGCCAGGCAGGCGAACGCCCAGGCCATCCATCCCGGCTATGGCTTCCTCTCCGAGAACGCCGACTTCGCGCAGGCTGTAGTCGATGCCGGCCGGATCTGGGTCGGGCCCTCGCCGGCCGCCATTCGCGCCATGGGCCTCAAGGACGCCGCCAAGCGCCTGATGGCCGCCGCTGGCGTGCCGGTCACTCCCGGCTATCTGGGCGATGACCAGGCGCCGGAGACTCTGGCCCACGAGGCGGCGGCGATCGGCTGGCCGGTCCTGATCAAGGCGGTGGCCGGGGGTGGCGGCAAGGGCATGCGCAAGGTCGATCGCGCCGAGGATTTCGTCGCCGCCTTGGCCGGCGCCAAGCGGGAGGCGGCCGGCGCGTTCGGCGACGACCGGGTGCTGCTGGAGAAATACGTCACCCGCCCTCGCCACATCGAGGTGCAGATCTTCGGCGACGCCCACGGCCAGGTGGTCCATCTCTTCGAGCGCGACTGCTCGCTGCAACGGCGCCATCAAAAGGTGATCGAGGAGGCGCCGGCGCCGGGCATGGACGCTGAAACGCGCCGGAGCCTTTGCCAAGCGGCCGTGCGGGCCGGCAAGGCGGTGGACTATCGCGGCGCGGGCACGGTGGAGTTCATCGCCGACGCCTCCGATGGCCTGCGCGCCGACCGCATCTGGTTCATGGAAATGAACACCCGCCTGCAGGTCGAGCATCCGGTCACCGAGGCGATCACCGGCCTCGATCTGGTCGAATGGCAGCTTCGCGTCGCGGCCGGCGAAGGTTTGCCCTTGGTCCAGGATCAGATCGTCATGAGCGGCCACGCCATGGAGGGGCGGCTCTATGCGGAAGACCCGGCCGCGGGTTTTCTGCCCTCCACCGGGCCGCTCACCCATTTCCAATTGCCGACCTCGGCGCGGGTGGACAGCGGCGTTGAGCAGGGCGGGGAAATCACCCCGTTCTACGATCCGATGATCGCCAAGCTGATCGTCCACGCCGACACCCGGGAGGCGGCGGCGAAGGCTTTGGCGGCGGCATGCCGCTCGGTCGAAATCTGGCCGGTGAAGACCAATGCGGGCTTTCTGGCGCGGTGCGCCGTCGATCCCGACTTCGTGGCGGCCAGGATCGATACCGGATTTATCGCCGAACGGCTTGCGGCATTGACGGCCAAGCCCGCGCCCCAACCGCCACCGGAGGCCGTCGCCGCCGTCGAAGGTTCGCCATCCGCGTCGTCCGACTCATGCCATGTCTCGCCGTGGAGCTCGGCGCGGGGCGCGGCCGGATTTCGCCTGAATGCGCCGCCGGTCGATCGCGCCCACGTTTACGTCGATGGCGCGCCGATGGAGGCCCGTTTCGATTTCGCGACCGCGGGACGGGCCTTGAGGGGCGGCGAGGGAGAGGTGACGTTTTTTTCCGATGGCGAGGCGTATCTGCTTTCCCAGCGAAGCAGCGCTGATCGATCCTCGGAAGGCGCCGCGAGCGATGGCGCCGTCCGCTCGCCCATGCCCGGACGCGTCGCTCAGGTCGCGGTCGCGCCGGGCGATACGGTGGGCGCCGGCCAGACGCTCGTGGTGCTCGAGGCGATGAAGATGGAGCACGCCCTGACCGCGCCCTATGCCGGGACCGTCGCCGAGGTCGCCACGGCGCGGGGCGATCAGGTGTCCGAGGGCGCGATCCTGGTAAGGCTGGACGCGGCGTCCTGAGGGCGCCCATGCCGCTCCACCTGATCAAGCTGTGCGTCGGCTGTGACACCGTCGATGAGTTGCTGGCCTGGTGGCGCACCTCGCACGGCGAGGGCCGACCGTGGATCATGCGCACCCGCCAGACGCCTCGGCGGGCCGCGGAGCTGATGGATGGCGGCTCGCTGTTCCGGGTCTACAAGGGCTTCGTTCTGTCGCGTCAGCGCATCCTGGCCGTCGAAACCGTCGGCGCCGGGCCGGGGGCGCGCTGCGAGGTGGCCCTGGACGAGGCGGTGATGCTGACCGTTCCCACGCCCCGGCGGGCCTTTCAGGGCTGGCGCTATCTGGACGCCAAGGACGCCCCGGCCGACCTTCACGAGGCCGGGACCGGCGGGGCCATGCCTCTGGAACTGGCGCGCCAGTTGCGTGAAATCGGGGCTTGGTAGCTCAGGCCGCCACGTTGTCGAGGAGGCGGGTTTTTCCGAGCCGGGCGGCGGCGAGAATACGCGCCGGCGCGGTGGCTCCCCCTGGCCCCAGGCGTTGGAGATCGCCCGGCGTACGGACCTCGAAATAGTCCACGCCGTCGAACCCGGCCGCCTCCAGGGCCTCGATCCCTTCGGCCTCGATCGCCGCGATCGCCTCGCCCCCCGCGACCCGCTCGGCGGCCCGCAGCAGGGTCCGGTGAAGGGCCGGCGCGACCGCCCGCTCTGTCCGGGTCAGGTAGGCGTTGCGCGAGGAGAGGGCCAGGCCGTCGCTATCGCGCACGATGGGCGCCCCGACGATCTCCACCAGCAGGTCCAGATCCCGCGCCATGCGCCGGATCACCTGCAGTTGCTGATAGTCCTTCTCGCCGAACACCGCGATGTCGGGCGCCGCGGTGACGAGCAGTTTGGCGACCACCGTAGTCACGCCCGCGAAATGGCCCGGCCTGATCGCCCCTTCCAGGTCGCTGGAGACGCCGGTCACGCTGACGGTGGTGGCGAAGCCCTCGGGATAGACCTCTTCGCCGCCCGGCGCATAGAGCAGGTCACACCCCGCCGCCGCCAGCAACGCCTTGTCGCCCCCTTCGTCGCGGGGATAGGCGGTGAAGTCCTCGCCCGGGCCGAACTGCCGGGAATTGACGAACAGGCTGGCGATCACCCGACTGGCGCGGGCGCGGGCCAGGCGCACCAGGGAAAGATGCCCCTCGTGCAGGGCGCCCATGGTCGGGACCAGGGCCAAGCTGTCGCCGGCCCTGCGCCAGGCCGTCACCTGGACGCGCAGCGCCGCCGAATTTCGCGCCGTGGCGAGAGAGGTCATGTCGAGGTCCCTGGCACGGCCCCGCTTATGGCCGAGCGAGCTTGGACGGTCCAGGCGCCCTTGCGCCGCGCCCGCGGTCGGCGCAATCACGGCGCATAAGGGTCAGTGGGGAGTCGGCCGCCGAAGTGTCGCCAGCGCGGGTCATTCTATTCGGCAACGAGAAGGGCGGGGCGGGCAAGTCCACCGTCGCGGTGCATGTGGCGGTCGCCCTGCTTCACGAGGGCGCGCGCGTCGTCATCGTCGATCTCGACGAGCGCCAGCAGTCCACCGGCCACTTCTTCGCCAATCGCGCCTCCTGGAACGCCGCCCAGGGCGCCGGCCTGCCACAGCCGTGCGAGATCGCCGCCGCGCGAGACGCCGAAAGCCTGCGAGAGGCGCTTGCCACGGCGGCCGATTTCGTGATCGTCGATACGCCGGGGGCGGATACGGACCTGTCGCGGGCGGCCCACGGTTTCGCCGATCTCATTGTCACCCCGATGAACGACAGCTTCGTAGATTTCGACATGCTGGGCGTCGTCGATCCGGTCACTCTGGAGGTTCTTCGGCCCAGCCTCTACGCCGAGACGATCTGGGAGGCGCGCAAGTCCAGGGCCATCAGGGGCGACGGCGCGATCGACTGGGTCGTGCTGCGCAATCGTCTGGCCTCGGTGGAGGCGCGCAACCGCCGACGGGTCGACGAGCGGCTGGCGACCCTGTCGCGACGGGTGGGTTTTCGCGCCCTCGCCGGCCTGCGCGACCGGGTCATCTATCGCGAGTTGTTTCCCTTCGGCCTGACGGTGAGCGATCTTTCGCGAACCGTGCGCCCGGTGCAGGTGTCTCTGGCTCATGTGGCGGCGCGCCAGGAGTTGCGGATCCTGCTGCACGAGCTCGGCTTGGCCGACGTCGCCGAGCCCGCCGTGGCGGCGGAGTAACTCCGGAGCGGGGATGTTCATTGAACTTGCCCTTGCCGGGGGACTCCTCGCGCTGCTCGTCTTGATGGGCCGGCGTCCGGCGCGCGCCCGGCTCGGCCTGCGGGCGATCCGGACCCTCGTCGGCGTCCTGTCGGTCTGGTTTGGTCAGGGGGCCGGGCGCCGGCCGGGCGACGAGCAAGGCGTCGGCGGAATGAATCTCGATCAAGCCCGCGCGATCCTGGGGGTCGGTCCTTCCGCGACCCGGGCCGAGATCGAGGCGGCTTATCGCCGGCTCATTCGCCGGGCCCACCCCGACCAGGGCGGCACGAGCGGACTGGCCGCTCAGCTCAACGCGGCGCGGGACCGGCTGGTGAAGTGACGATCAGACCGGGCCGCGAACCTCGCAGGGCAGGCCCCGGCTCTTCACGGTGGAACAGGCTTCCCGGGCGGCGTCTTCGTTGAAACCGGAGAAGCGGGCCCGATAGGCCCGTCCGGCTCCGTCCACCGAACCCTCGGCGTTGTCGAACAGGCGCGCGAAACGGTGCGAAACATCCTCGACCTGCGCCTTGGCTTGGCGATGGCTCCTGAACTCGCCCACCTGGACCCACCAGTTGCGCGCCTGCGGCTTGACGGGCCTTGGCGCCGCCCGAGCGGCCGACATAGCGCCGGCCAGGGTCGGCGATACCGTCATGGCTCCGGGTCTGGCCGCGTTGCGCGTCAGAACAACATCGATCGGGTCTTCATCGCCCTCACCCTGGCCGGCCGGCATTCTCGCGAACGGCTGGTAGGCGGAGGGCGTCTGGTCGAACAGATTCTGAGTCACCATCAGCTTCTCGCCCCTGGCCCGGCGTTCCAGGACATCGAAGCCGGTCAGCAGCAATCCCTCGACATTGGCGTTACGCGCCGCGCTGGAGGAACTGCCCATGACCACGGCGATCAGCCGATTGCCGTTGCGCATCGCCGAGGCGTCCAGATTGAAGCCGGCGGCATTGGTGAAGCCGGTCTTCAGCCCATCCACCCCTGGCATCTTGCCCAGCAGATGGTTGGTGTTGACATAGGTCTTGCCGCGGTAGGTGAACTGCTCGGTGCTGAAAAAACGGTAGTACTGCGGATAATCCCGCAGCACCGCCCGGGTCAGGATGGCCATGTCCCGCGCCGTGGTGACCTGGCGGTTGTCGGGCAGGCCGTTGGCGTTCACATAGCGGGTGTTGATCATCCCGAGCTGCTGCGCCTTGAGGGTCATCAGGGCGGCGAACCGCGATTCCGTGCCGCCGATCTTTTCGGACATGGCGACCGCCATGTCGTTGGCCGAATGCACCGCCATGGCGTGCATGGCGTCCTCGACCGTGATCGTATCGCCGGCCCGCAGGCCGAGCTTGGTGGCCGGCTGGGCGGCGGCCAGGGGAGAGACCACGACCAGATCGTTCAGGTGCAGCCGGCCCGCCGCGAGAGCCTCGAAGGCCAGGTAAAGAGTCATCACCTTGGTGATGGACGCGGGGTAGCGCACGCTGTCGGCCCGCTCGGCGTAGAGCACCTCGCCGGTGTGGGCGTCCATGACGATCGCGGTGTTCTTGGGCTCCGCGTAGGCGACCCGCGGATAGGGGCTCTGCGCCCATGCGGCCGAGGCCGAGGCGACCATGCAGACGGCGACAGCCAACGCCTGGGTGACGCGGGCAATACGGCGGGCGGGCTCGATCATGGGCTAAGCTCCGGGCGGCGGGGAATCGGCGGCGACATCACGACGCCTGGGCCTTCACCTACCATGCGTTCACCATTGTTGCGCGAAGGTAAACAAGTGTTGAGGGAACCAATTGTCGCGGGGCGGCGCCGTCGGCGCTCGCGCGATTGTGAACGAAATGCTGCAGCGCACAAAAAAACCGTTGACTTTCGCGCTGCAGCATAACATATGGGGGACAGATGCGCTCCAAGCCTTCTTCCCAGGGCGCATCTCCTCATTCCCGTCCCGCGCGCCGCTAAGGTTCGCGCAATTCCCAAAGGAGAAGTTCCAAATGGCCACCACCGCCAAAAACACCACCGAGCAATTCGCCGCCGCCGGCAATAAGGCGTTCAAGGACTCCGTCGAAAAATCGATGATAACGCTCGGCGAGATGAACACCTATTCCAAGAAGAACCTGGAAGCGGTCGTGGCCTCGGTCACCGCCGCCACCAAGGGCGCCGAAACGCTGGGCGCGCGGGCCATCGCCTATTCCAGGAAGTCCATGGAAGATCACGTCGCGGCCGCCAAGAGCCTCGCCGGCGCCAAGAGCCTGCAGGAAGTGGTCGAACTTCAGACCGCCTTCGCC
>JALYTR010000359.1 GCA_030854165.1 Pseudomonadota bacterium
CGCCGGACGCGGTTGAAGGCGGGGATGCGACGCTGGCGGCCGAGTTCGCCAAGGCGGCCGCCGCGCCAGTGAGCGCCTCGGCCGCCGAGGCCGCGATCGCGTGGCCCTACGAGCGTTTCGGAACACCCGGCGCGGTCTCGACGAGGATCGACATCGCCGACCTGGGCGCGGTGAGCGTGCGCTTCGCCAACGGCGTTGGCCTGATCGTCAAGCCGACCCCGTTCGCCAAGGACCAGGTGCTGGTGAGCGTGGACGTGGGGGCCGGGCGTCTTGCCTTGCCCAAGGATCGTCCCGTTCCGCAATGGGCCGCCGCCGGCTTTGTCAACGGCGGCTTCAAGGCGATCAGTTTGGAGGACAGCCGGCGCGCTCTGGCGGGCAGGATCTACGAGGCGAAGTTCACCATCGGCGACCAGGCGTTCAACCTTTCCGGGGCCACCGATCCCAAGGACCTGGCCACGCAGTTGCAGGTTCTGGCCGCCTATGTGGCCGATCCCGGCTTTCGTCCCGACGCCTTCGAGCGCACCCGCGCCGCCTACCTGACCGCGCTGCCGCAGCTGGAGGCGACGCCCGACGGGGTCCTTGCCCGCGATCTCGAAAGCCTGCTCCACGCGGGCGATCCGCGCTGGGATTTTCCGACAAGGCGGGAGCTCGGGGCCGCCAAACCGGGCGATCTCGCGGCCTTCCTTGGAAAGCCGCTCGCCGACGGGCCGGTGGATATCACCATCGTCGGCGATGTGAGCGCGGGTGAGGCGATCGAGCGCGTCGGTGCGACCTTCGGCGCGCTGCCGCCCAGGCCGACCGCGGCGGCTCTCCCACTGGGCGCTCGCCAGGTCGCCTTCCCGGCCCCGACCGCCTCGCCGGTCACCCGGACCCATTCGGGCAGAGCCGATCAGGCCGTCGCCCTCATTGCGTGGCCGTTGACCGGTTTCTATACCGACATGCTGCGTTCGCGCGCCGCGATGCTGGCCGGCGAGGTGCTGCAGAACCGCGTTCTCGATCAGGTGCGGATCGCCCAGGGCGCGACCTACAGCCCAGAAACAGAGGTCGAACTGTCGGAGACTTTTCCCCGTTACGGCGCCGCCTTTTCCCTGGTGGAGATGCCGCCCGCCAAAATCGCCGGCTTTTATGCCAGCGTGGCGGCCATCGCCGCCGACATGCGGGCCCGCGGGGTCACCGCCGACGAGCTGGCGCGGGCCAGAAATCCGCGCGTCGCCGGCATTGAAAAGGCCCAGTCGACCAACGAGTATTGGCTCACGCGTCTTTCGGGCGCCCTGGCCGATCCCCGCCGCCTGGATCTCATCCGCTCCACCCTTCCAGACTACGCCGCGATTAGCGTGGCCGACGTCCAGAACGCCGCCAAGGCCTGGTTCACCGACGACCGAGCGTGGAAACTGGTGATCGAACCGGCGGCGGCGCCTACCGCCCCGTCGGCCCCTTCTTGAAATATTTGAAGAAGTCGCTGTCCGGCGAAAGGATCAACGTGGTGTCGCCATCGGCGAGACTTCCCTCATAGGCCTGCATGGACCGGTAGAAGGCGGCGAAGCTGGGGTCCTTGCCGAAGCTGGCGGTGAATATGCGCGCGCTTTCCCCATCGCCGGCGCCGCGGGTGGCGAAGGATTCCTCGGTGGCGGCGGCCAGGGTGATGGTGACCTGCTTGTCGGCGTCGGCCATCACCTCGCGCTTGGTGGCTTCGCCTTCGGCGCGAATCTGCGCCGCCTGCTGCTGCAAGCTCGAGCGCATGCGCTGGAAGACCGCCTGCTGATTGGCCGCCGGCAAGTCGGCCCGTTTGATGCGCAGATCCACCACCTCGATGCCGAGGTGCGAGCGGGCGGCGCGGGCGCGCACGTCGTTCAAGGTCTCGGTCATCAGAGCGTCGCGCCGCTGCGAGATGATCTGGGCGGCGGTGGCCGCGCCCAGAACCTGGCGCAGCGATGAATTGATCAGGGGCTCCAGACGATCGGTGGCCGTCGCCTCGTCGCGCAGGGTGCGATAGAACTGCAAGGGATTGGCGATGCGGTAGCGGATGAAGGCGTCCACGACCAGGCGCTGCTGGTCGGCCGAGATCACCTCCTCCTGCCTGGCTTCCAGGGCCTGGTTGCGCTTGTCCAGAACGATCAGGGATTCCACCAGGGGGATCTTGATCTTCAGGCCGGGATCGTAGGCGCCGGGCGGATTGATCACCCGCACCGGCTCGCCGAGGTTGACCACCACGACCTGCTGTCGCTGATCGACGATGAAGAAGGTGTTGGCGAGCAATACCCCGACCACGAAGGCCGCGGCCACGCCGATGATCAGACGCCGGCTCATGGCGCGTTTCCCGGCGCGGCCCCGGCTGCGGGGGCTGGGGCTGCGGCGGCTTCGGGTGAAGCGGGTCGAAAGGCGTTTGGAGGCAGGATGATAGGGGCGGTGGCGCCCTTGGCGTCGACGATCACCTTGTGGGCGTGCGAGAGCACCAACTGCATGGTCTGGATATAGAGCCGCTCGCGGGTGACGGCGGGCGCGCGGCGGTACTGGGCATAGACCTGGTCGAACCGCGAGGCCTGGCCCTGCGCCTCGCGCACCACCTGTTCGCGATAGCCCTGCGCGCCCTGAACGATCTTGGCGGCGTCGCCCTTGGCCTCGTTGACCACCCGGTTGCGGTAGGTGTTGGCGTCGTTGATCGCCGACTGGGCGTCCTGGCCGGCCTTGGCGATGTCCTGATAGGCCGGCACCACCTCGGCGGGCGGGTTGGCGTTCTGAATCTGCACCGCATCGACGATCACCCCGGCGTGGTAGGAATCGAGGATACGCTGCATCAGGCCGAGGGTCTCGCTCTGGACCTGGCCGCGGCCGTTGGTCAGGATGGATTTCAGCGCGCTGCGCCCCACCACCTCGCGCATGGCGCTCTCGGCCACCGCCTTGACCGCGTCCTTGGGTTCACGCACCCGGAACAGATAGGCGGCGGCGTCGGCCACATGCCATTGAACGGCGAAGGAAAGATCGACGATATTCTCGTCGCCGGTGAGCATAAGGCTCTCGTCGGGCGCCTCGTTTCCTGGCGTTCCGCCGACCACCGTCTTGTTCTGGTTGGTCACCGAGACCAGTTCGGCGCGCTCGATGGGAATGGGCAGGTGGTAGTGGAGACCTGGGCCCACCGAGCGGGCATATTCGCCGAAGCGGGTCACGACCGCTTCCTGATTGGCCTGGACGGTGTAGGCGCCGGTCAAGAACCAGGCGAGCACGAC
>JALYTR010000360.1 GCA_030854165.1 Pseudomonadota bacterium
GCCTGGCAGAGGACGGCGGTGGCGTCGTCGTCTTGGCCGGCGCTCGCCATGGCCCGCAGCGAGCGCGCTCCGCTCGCCCGCTCCAGGAGCAGGGCCTCGCCCTCATGGGCCAGAACGCGCGCCGCCCCCTCGCCGCCGTACCAGGCCATGAGCGCCGCCCCCTCGCGCTCTTCCTGATTGAGGGCGATCTTCAGCATGGCCGGGGCGCCGTCGTGTCGAACGGGCAATAAGTGGCTGTGAAAGGCGGTGACGAATGCGTCGCCGTCGCGGGTCAGGCGCCAGCGGCGGACCCAGGGCCGGAAGATGTCGCCGGCCACGGCGCCCGCGAATGCGCCGGATGGACCCTCTATTTGCCCAGCCCCAGGGTCGGCAGGACGGCCGCTTCCTGCGCCTGGTATTGCGCCGCTCGGAAGTGAGTCTTCAGGGTGGTGGGCGAGTCGAAGTTCATCAGGGTGTCGGCGGCGGTCGTATAGGCTGGCCAGGCGGGGGCGCCGGCGCAGGTCGGAACGCTGGTCCTGGCGAAGGCGACCCAGCAGGAATGGATGAAGGCGGTCATCGCCTTGTCCGCATCGCTCAGCTTCAGGCCCGCGCCCAGGGCGCCCAGATGGTCCCAGCTATCGAACACGAAGGGGATTTCGCTGTCATGGCCGGCCCCCGGCGCGGTCGCCCGCAGCATGTCGAGCACATAGGCGAAGTGGTAGAGAAAGGCCGGGCCGGCCTGGGCCTTGCCGGCGATCCAGTGGGCCGGCGCGCCCATGAAGGCGTCGGTGAACAGGGCTGCCGCCTTGGCCTGGTCGTTGGGCTGATCGGTATAAGCCGCCTTCAACGTGGCCGGCGTGATGGCCAGGACCATGGCCGCCGGCAGCTTCAGCGACTTCATCAGCGAGGCTTCGTAGCTGTTGGAGCCGATGATCAGCGGCACGGGCGCGATATGGCCGGCGGCGAAGGCCTGGCTCGTCGACTCGGTGAGCAGGCGACCATCCACGGCCGGGCCGAAATCGAGATTCTCGCTCTTGCCGATCAGGGCGTCCGCCGGCAGGGCGCGCAATTGCTCCACCGTGGCGCCCGCCGGCGCCCCGGCCTTGGTGGCGATCGCCACGCCTTGCGCCTCGCGCTTGGCGAGGGTCACCGGTGGCGACCAGCCGCCGCCCGATTCGACGATGGCCTTGGCGAACAGGCCGCGCCCCAGCGGTGAGGCCATCAGGGTCAGGGTGTCGGCCCCGCCGGCCGATTCGCCGAACAAGGTTACATTGGCCGGATCGCCTCCGAAGGCGGCGATGTCGCGCTTGACCCATTTCAGGGCGGCGATCTGGTCCATGATCCCGTAGCCGACCAGGGGCTCGCCCGGCTCGGCGGCCGCGGTCAGAGCCGGATGGGCGAAGAAGCCCAGAGCGCCCAGGCGATAGTTGATCGTGACCAGGATCACCCCGTCGCGAACGAAGGCCGAGCCGTCATAGGCGCCCAGGGATCCGGTTCCCAGGGAATTGCCGCCGCCGTGCAGCCACACCATCACTGGCGCGCGCTTCGCTCCCTTGGGCGCCCAGACATTGAGGAACAGGCAGTCCTCGCTGGTCGCCCCGCTCGCCCCGCCCAGATTGGGCGAGCCGGCGGCATTGACCGGCTGGGGGCAGATGGGCCCGAACCTGTCCGCCGCCCGCTCGCCCTTCCAGGCCGCGGCGGGGGCCGGGGGCGCCCAGCGCAAGGCGCCCACCGGCGCGGCGACGTAAGGCACGCCCTTGAAGGAAAGGACATCACCCTGGGCGGTTCCGACCAGGGTCCCGGAGTCGATGACGACCTTCGGGGGCCCATCGGCCGCCAAGGCCAGGGGCGCCAGGGCGCTCGCCGCCAGCAGGGCCATGGCCGCCAGGGCGGCTCGCGAATAGATGTTCATGGCAAAACCTCTCGCCCGCGCCGCGCTCTTCGCCACGACGACGCACTGTCGGACGGTGGTCCCTCGTTGGTCAAGGGCGCCGTCGCGCTCCCCACGATCTAGCCGCCGCGCGAATTGGCTAGCCACCGACCTCGATTCGCGCTAGGAGAAAATTCGCACGATCCAAGGAGGCCGCTCATGGGCCGCGCCCAGCAAGCCCAATTCAATGTCCGATCCGCCTTCGCGCGGACACGGGCCCGTGAACTGGCCCAACAGACCGGCATGACCGCGACCCAGATCGTCGAGGATGCGCTGCGCGGCTATGTGCCCCCCGGAGCGCCGGCCGAAGTCGATGGCCTGGTGCGATGCGGCCCGATCCTGGTCAAACCGGCGAGTGGCCGGCGGGTGAGCCTCAAGGCGGCCAACGCCGCCCTGAAGGCGGTGCGCGAGCGGGGGCTTTGAGCGCGGACGCTTTGCTCGACAGCAACGTTCTGGTCGCCATGGTGGCGGCGGATCATGAGCACCACGCCGCGTCGGTAACCCTGTGGACGGCGCCGCCCTTCGATCGGTACGCAATCGCCGCGCACAGTTACGCCGAGGCCTACAGTACGCTAACCCGTGGCGGCCGCCAGGGGCAGTTCGGCTTTTCGCCACATGAAGCCTTGGGGGCGCTCGACAGCGTACGCGCGGCGACCGTGCTCGTCGGCCTGACGGCGGCTCAGACATTCGACGCCATGCGCGACTATGCGCGGGGAGGCGGCATCGGCGCGCGGCTTTACGATCGGTTGATCGGTGAGGCCGCGGCCATGCACGGCATCGGGGCGATCGTCACCTGGAATCTCAGGCACATGCGCGCCCTGTTCCCGGATTTGACGGTCGTGACGCCCGAGGGCTACGCCGCCCTATGAAGGCGACGCGCGACCCTTAGCTCCAGCGCCGGAACACCAGGCTGGTGTTCAGCCCCCCGAACGCGAAGGCGTTGAGGAGGAGGAGATCGGCGTCGATGGCGCGCGCCTCGCCGACCACGAGGTCGAGGTCGCAGTCCGGGTCGGGGCCGAGCCAGTTCAGGATCGGCGGGGCGGCGCGTTCGGCGAGAGCCATCAGGGCGATCACCGCTTGGACGGCGGTGGAGGCGCCGATCAGGTGGCCGTGGGCGCTCTTGGTGGCGATCACCGGATGGGTCTTGGCGCGGGGGCCGAACACGGCATGGATCGCCGCCGCCTCGCCCGCGTCGCCGACCGGCGTGCCGGTCCCGTGGGCGGAGATGAGAATTTGGGGCGCGCCCAGAACGTCGGCCTGCTCGCAGGCGGCGGTCATGGCGGCGACCGCGCCCTCCACGCTGGGCTGGGT
>JALYTR010000361.1 GCA_030854165.1 Pseudomonadota bacterium
GTCCTTCACCATCCGATCGATCTGCGTCCAGACCGCGCTCCACGGCGCCTCGCCGGCCAGCTTCAGGGCGGCGGCGAGGCCGCGCGGGAATCCCAGGGCGAAATCGAATCCGAGCAGGGTGCGTTCATGGTGCTTGGCCCGGTCATCGAGGATCGCGCCAATCAGCGCCTCGGCTTCCCTGCGGGTTGCGGGATTGTGATGTTCGAAGGCCAGCCGAAAGCGGACGTCGCGCTTGAGGACGCCGATCCAGATGGAATCCGAGCCGGTGGTCCGTTTGGAGGCGGCGCTCCAGTCCACGATCACATAGGCGTTGAACAGGCGGGCCACGGGGGCTCCTTCGGTGGAAGCGGTGGCGCTCTTTAGCGCCTGGCGCACGCCAAGGCCAACGCGGGGACGCCTGTCCGGCGGTCTGGGGCGTAGCAAAGCGGCGCCCGCCTCTGCTAGCATCGGGGCCAGAGGCAAACGCCTAAGGCAAACGGAGGACGACCGATGACCCAGATCTCGGGCCAGGTGCGCACCCTGGCGCTGGTCGGACCGACCGGCGGCGGCAAGACCACCCTGATGGAAGCGATGTTGCTGGCCTCCGGGGCGATCGACCGGCGAGCCGGCGGCGGGGCGGCCGACAAGGTGGGCGATTCCTCTCCAGAGGCCCGCGCCCGCGGCCATTCGGTGGAGCTCAACTTGGCCGGTTTCGAATTTCTGGGCGAACGCTACGCGGTGATCGATTGTCCAGGATCGGTGGAGCTGGCCGCCGAGGCCGACGCCGCCCTGCCGGCCGTCGATCTGGCCCTGATCGTCGCCGAACCGGAGAGCGCCAAGGCGGCCCTCCTGCAGCCGCTGATCCGCCAGTTGGAGCAACTGGGCGTTCCGCGCGCCCTTTTCATCAACAAGATGGATCAGGCGCGGGGACCTCTGGACGCCCTGCTGGCCGCCCTGGCCCCGGTCAGCGCGGTTCCCCTGGTCGCCCGACAATTGCCGATCCTGAAGGACGAACGGGTGGCCGGCTTCGTCGATCTCGCTCTGGAGCGCGCCTTCGTCTATCGCACCGGCCAGGCCTCCGAGGTGGTGGATCTAAGTCCGGACCTAGCCCAGATCGAGGCCGACGCCCGGTTCCACATGCTCGAACAACTGGCCGATTTCGACGACGAGCTGATGGAGCAGCTTCTCAACGACGCCAATCCGGGTCGCGACCTGGTGTTCGCCGATCTGGTGCGGGATATGAACGAGGGCCTGATCGCGCCCGTTTTCTTCGGCTCGGCGCTGAACGGTTTTGGCGTGCGCCGGCTTCTGAAGGCCCTACGCCACGAAACGCCGGCCCCCGAGCGGGCGGCGACGCGCCTGGGTCTGGGCTCTCCGGCCGCCTATGTGGTCAAGACGGCCTATGCCGGCCAGGCAGGCAAGCTCGCCTACGCCCGGGTGTTCGGCAAGTCTCTGGCTGACGGCGCCGATCTCACCCTTCCTGGCGGCGAGCGCGGTCGGGCGGGCGGCCTCTTTTCGGTGCAGGGCGCGGCGCTCAAGAAGATCGCCCGGGCCGAAGTCGGGGATGTCGTGGCCATCGGCAAGCTCGACCAGGCTGCCGCCGGCGATGTGCTTGTCGCCGGCGCTGGCGGAGCAGCCGTCGCCACGCCGCGACCGCCCAGGCCGCCGCTCTACGCCCTGGCCATCGCGGCGGCCAACCGCAAGGACGACGTCCGGCTCTCCGGCGCCCTGGCCAAGCTCATCGAGGAGGATCCGGGCCTGCACGTCAGCCACGATCCGGAGAGCCACCAGATTCTGGTGGCCGGGCAGGGCGGTGGCCATGTGCGCCTGGCCCTTGAGCGCCTGAAGCGCCGGTTCGGGGTCGAGATCACCACCGCGCCGCCCCTGACGCCCTATCGCGAGACCATAAAGGCCGCCGCCACCCAGCGCGGCCGGCACAAGAAGCAGACCGGCGGCCACGGCCAGTTCGCCGATGTCACCATCGCCATCAAGCCGCGCCCGCGCGGGGCCGGTTTCGCCTTCGCCAGCAAGATCACCGGAGGCGCGGTGCCGCGCCAGTGGATCCCGGCCGTGGAGCAGGGAGTCGGCGACGGCCTGACCAAGGGGCCGCTGGGCTTTCCGGTCGTCGATCTGGAGGTCACCTTGCTCGACGGCGCCTTCCATGCCGTCGATTCCTCGGAAATGGCCTTCCGCATCGCCGGACGTATCGCCATCGAGGAAGGACTGAAGAGTTGCATCGCCTGCCTGCTCGAGCCCATCGAAAAGCTGGAGGTGTTCGCGCCGGAAAGCGCCATGTCCAACGTCACCTCCGCCCTGTCGTCGCGGCGCGGCCAGATCCTCGGATTCGGGCCGCGCGCCGACTGGCCGGGCTGGGAGACTATCGAGGCCTATCTGCCGCAGAGCGAACGCCATGGCCTGATCGCCGAACTTCGTTCCCTCACTCAGGGCCTCGGCAGTTTCGAGGCGCGCTTCGACCACATGGCCGAACTGACCGGCCGCCTGGCCGACGAGATCTCCGCGGCGCGTTCGTAAAGTTGTCGGACAAAGCGGGCCGCGCCGATGCGCGAATCTTTGTCTCACGCCCGTCGCGCTGAACCATGACCGCACTGGCGGATTATCCATTCAAAAGGAGTTCCCGCATGTTCACCCTTCCAGACCTTCCCTACCCGTACGACGCGCTCAAACCGGCCATTTCCGAAAAAACCCTGCGTTTGCATCACGACAAACATCACGGCGCCTACGTCAAGACGCTGAACGAGGTGCTTGAGAAGCTGGGCAAGACGCCGGCCAGCCTGGAAGAAGTGATCGTCGAAAGCGCCAAGGGCCCCGAACGCAGACTTTACAACCACGGGGCCCAGGCCTGGAACCACGCCTTCTTCTGGGTCGCCATGAGTCCTCGCCGCCAGCAGCCCACCCAGGATCTGGCCGCCGCCATCGAAGCCTCATCGGGCGGCCTCGCCGGCCTTCGCGACGCCTTCGTCAAGAAGGGGCTCGCCCATTTCGGATCGGGGTGGGTCTGGCTCACGACCGACGCCGCCGGCGCCTTGCAGGTCACGACGACGCACGACGCCCACGACATGCTCACCGAGGAGGGGATAACGCCGCTGACCGTCTGCGACATCTGGGAGCATGCCTATTATCTGGACTATCAAAACGGGCGGAAACGCTATCTCGAAGCCTGGTTTGACGCGTTGCCGAACTGGGAATTCGCCGCTTCGCAACTGGAAGCGGCGAAGGC
>JALYTR010000362.1 GCA_030854165.1 Pseudomonadota bacterium
TCCCTGGACCTGGCGTAGGCGGCGGCGTCGAGGCGCCCGTCGGCGGTCAGCGGCGCGCTGAGGGCATAGCCGCGATGGTCGTCGCCGCCGGCGAACTCGGTGCCGGGGTTGCGGGCCAGTCTCATGACGATACGCGAAAGGGACATGAAGACTCCGTTGAAGGGGTGTCAGTGCGACAGGAAAAGGGATGGGCCGTCGGCGCACAGGAAGGCGCGAGTGGCGCCGCCGAAAATGAACTCCCGCAAGCGGGCGTGGCCGAAGGCGCCGGCGATGAGCAGATCGGCCCCGGTTGTCTTGGTCGCTCGGATCAGGGCCGGCCCGGCGTCGGCCGTCTCGGTCAGCACCTCCACTTCGCTCGTCACGCCGCGGGCCGACAAAAAAGCCCCCAACAGGCCGGCGTCGAACTTGCGCGACGAGGCGGCCGGCGCGGTCAACACGATCACCCGCGCGGCCTTCTGGAGCAGCGGCAGGGCGGTGCGCATGGCCCGGCTCGCTTCCTTGCCCCCGTCCCAGGCGATGGCGACCACCCCGCCGACCTTCAAGCCGCCCCGGGCGACCACGGTCGGCCGCTGCTCGCCGGCCACGATCTGTTTGAAGGCTTCCGCCAGCGGCCCCTTGCCGCGCGCCGCGGCGTCGTCGAACACCAGCACGTCCGAGAGCCGGCCCTGCATGGCCAGGGCCGCCCATACCGGCGACTTCAGGGAGAGGAACGTCTTGCGCTCGTACGGACAGGCGTCGAGGGCCGCGCGGGCCGCCGCCTCGCCCTCGGCGCAGGCCTGGCGGATGCTCTCGATCGCCGTCGCCTGAACCCCGCCCATGAAGCCGTCGCCCATCCATGGGATCAGATCGGCCACGTCCGCCGGGGCGTGGACACCAGCCAGTTCCGCCCCGAACGCGGCCGCGAGGCTGGCGGCCGCGGCGACAATGCGGCGGTCCCCCTCGCCGCCCGACAGCGGCGCCATGATCCTCGCCCAGTCCATGTCCTCGCGTCTCCCGGCGGCAAGCCCGAGACTCCGTCCCGCGCATTGATCTTTGTCAAGCGATGGCTCATCTCGGAGCTACTAACCGCAAGAGGGAGGAACGGCCCGGTGGCCAAAGGGCTGCATAGCCGGGGGGCGAAAGCCGCCGCGCCCCGCGCCTGGCAAAGAATGCTGTCGGGCCGCCGGCTCGATCTGCTCGATCCCTCGCCCATGGATATCGAGATCGAGGATATCGCCCACGGCCTGGCGCGGGTCGCCCGATGGAACGGCCAGACAACCGGCGATCACGCGTTCAGCGTGGCGCAGCATTCGGTGGTGGTGGAGGAGATCGCCGCCCACCTTTCCGCCGGCCTCGCCCCGCGCTGGCGACTGGCGGCCCTGCTCCATGACGCGCCCGAGTATGTGATCGGCGACATGATCTCGCCGTTCAAGACGGCCCTGGGACTGGACTACCGCACCTTCGAAGATCGGCTGGAAGGCGCCATCCACGTGCGCTTCGGCCTGCCGGCTCGCACACCGGCCCCGATCAGGGCGCTTATCAAGGCGGCCGATCGCGCCAGCGCGTTCTTCGAGGCGACCCAGTTGGCCGGGTTCGAGCACGGCGAGGCGCTGGACCTGTTCGGCTCGCCGCCGCGCGGCTACGCCCTGAGCATCGAGCCCTCGGCCCCGCGCGAGGCCGAGGCGCGTTATCTGCAGCGATACCACCTCCTTTCCGAAGCGGCGGGATACGCGCCGACGCCGGCCGCGTTCGACACCGAATGACCACGCCGGTCGTCATCGGACTTTCCACGGTTATCGTCGCCCTGCGCGCCGGCGGTGGGTGTGTGCTGACGGTGCGGCCCAGGGACAGCCGGACCGAACGCGCCTCGACCCTGGAAGGCCTGCCCTTTGGCCCGTTCGACCCTCTCGATCACCGCACCTTCGAACTGGCCCTGCGCGAGTTCGTCACCCGCCAGACCCGGTTCGAACTGGGCTATGTCGAACAGCTCTACACCTTCGGCGACAAGGGTCGCGACGCGCCGCGCGCCGACGTGGGCGCGGGCCAGGCCCGGGTGATCTCGGTGGGCTACCTCGCCCTCGCGCCTTCGGCGGTGGACACCCGCGCGCCCGATACGGCCTGGTCCTCCTGGTCCAGGTTCTTTCCCTGGGAGGATTGGCGGGCCGGCCGACCCGCCCTGATCGATCAGGCGATCGCCCCGGCCCTAGAGCGATGGTCGGGCCGATCGGACGCGCGGCGCAATCGCGCCAGGCTGCTCTTCGCCCTGGGCGGAGCGCAATGGAACGAGGAGCGGGTCCTGGAGCGCTATGAACTGCTCTACGAGGCGGGGCTCGCCCCCGAGGCGGCGCGCGACCGCGACCGCGCCCTTGGCGGCGCGCCGGCCGAACCGACCGCGCTCACCGCGGCTTTGGGCGAGCCGATGATCTCCGACCACCGCCGCATCCTGGCCACCGGGCTTGGCCGTCTGCGCGGCAAGCTGAAATACCGCCCGGTGGTGTTCGAATTGATGGGCGAAGCCTTCACCCTTTCGGCCTTGCAACGCGCGGTGGAGGCGATCGCCGGCGTCCCCTTGCACAAACAGAACTTCCGCCGGGTCGTGGAACGCACCGCGCTGGTGGAGGGGCTGGGGCGGATGGACGCCGACACCGGCGGCCGCCCGGCCGAACTCTTCCGCTTCCGCCGCGAACTGCTCACCGCCGGCCCGGCGCCGGGACTATCCCTGCCGCTCATGCGGGAGTGAGAGCGAGGGCGCCTGTCGGGAACGGCGCTCGGCCGTGATAACAGTCCGGCCACACCCTCTTGGAGGTTTCCGTCTTGCGCCAAGCCGTCATCGCCGCCACGGGCCTCTACACGCCGCCGCAGAGCGTATCCAACGCCGAGCTGGTGACGGCCTTCAACGCCTATGTGGAGACCTATAACGCCAAGAACGCCGCGGCCATCGGCGCGGGCGGTACGGAGGCTCTGATCCCCTCGTCGGTGGAGTTCATCGAAAAGGCCTCCGGGATCAAGTCGCGCTACGTGGTCGACAAGACGGGCGTCCTCGATCCGGCGGTGATGCGGCCCAACTTCCCCGAGCGCCCCAACGAGGAGATCTCCATCCTGGCTGAAATCGCCGTGGCGGCGGCCAAGGACGCGCTCGGCCGCTGGGGAAAGCCGGCGGCCGGCATCGACGCGGTGATCTGCGCGGCTTCCAACATGCAACGCGCCTATCCGGCCATGGCCATCGAGGTGCAGG
>JALYTR010000037.1 GCA_030854165.1 Pseudomonadota bacterium
GCCCTGCGGCGTGGCTTGTAAACGTTTGTATTTCGCCACGAAATCTGGAGCGGGCGAAGAGATTCGAACTCTCGACCCCAACCTTGGCAAGGTTGTGCTCTACCACTGAGCTACGCCCGCGCTCCGCCTTCGGCCCGCTCGTGGCGGCCCCGAGAGCGGGCGGCTTATCGCAGAGGGCCGCCGCCTTGGCAAGGCGGCGGAGGCAAGGCCATCGCGCCCAGGGCCTCCCGCGTCAGCGGGTCCAGGCCGGCCCCGCCGGCGGCGACGTGAGCGAGGATCTCGCGGCGCATGCGCGGCGTCCAGTAGCGGGCGATGTGCTCGGCGATCGCCGCGACGGCGACCGCCTCGGGCTGAACGCGGAAATTGTCGGCGATCTGGTTGGCCATGTGAATAAGCTTGGCCGGGCCCTCTGCCCCCGGCCCCGCGCCCCTTGGTTCACTCGGCGGCATGGGGCGCCTCGCCGACGCGCCGCCACGCCGCCCCCGTTTCGCGATCCCGCTCCTGCCAGTCGGAGAGGCGGTTGGTGCGCCGGACCTGCACCGCCGTCACCTTGTATTCTGGACAGTTGGTCGCCCAGTCGCTGTAGTCGGTGGTGACGACGTTGGCCCCGGTCACCGCATGATGAAAGGTCGTATAGACGACGCCGGGCTGCACCCGTTCGGTGATGTGGGCGTGGAGGGAAATCTCGCCGCTGCGGCTGGCCAGGGCCACCAGGTCGCCGTCCCGCACCCCCCGCGATTGGGCGTCGAACGGATGGATTTCCAGAACGTCCTCCTCATGCCAGACATTGTTGGCGGTTCGCCGCGTCTGCTGGCCGACATTGTACTGGCTGAGAATCCGCCCTGTGGTGAGCAGCAGCGGGAAACGCGGCCCGGCGCGCTCCCTGGTCGCCACGAACTCGGTCAGCATGAAGGCGCCCTGGCCGCGCACGAAGCGGTCCACATGCATGACCGGCGTGCCGGCGGGCGCGGCGGCGTTGCACGGCCACTGGATGGAGCCCAGCTCGTCGATCCGTTCGAACGAAACGCCGGCGAAGGTCGGGGTGAGGGCGGCGATCTCATCCATGATCTGGGATGGATGGTCGTAGCGCATGGGAAAGCCGAGCGCCTCGGCGAAGCGCAGGGTCACCTCCCAGTCGGCGAGGCCGGCCAGGGGTTCGATCACCTTGCGCACCCGGTTGATGCGGCGCTCGGCGTTGGTGAAGGTGCCGTCCTTTTCCAGAAAGGACGAGCCGGGCAGGAAGACGTGGGCGTATTTGGCCGTCTCGCACAGGAAGAGGTCTTGAATGACAACGCATTCCATGGCCGCCAGGCCAGCAGTGACGTGCTGGGTGTCCGGATCGGACTGGGCGATGTCCTCGCCCTGGATGTAGAGGGCCTTAAAGCGGCCCTCCACCGCTTCGTCGAGCATGTTGGGGATTCGCAGGCCTGGCTCCCTGTCGAGCTTCACGCCCCAGAAAGCCTCGAACATCTCCCGCGTGGCGTCGTCGGAGACATGCCGATAGCCGGAATATTCGTGC
This sequence comes from Pseudomonadota bacterium, assembly GCA_030854165.1. GTDB lineage: Bacteria > Pseudomonadota > Alphaproteobacteria > Caulobacterales > Caulobacteraceae > Acaudatibacter. The sequence goes on from JALYTR010000037.1 coordinate 1,520, forward strand.
GGGAACGAACCCATGTCGCAGGAGCCCTGCACATTGTTCTGGCCGCGCAGGGGATTGACCCCCACCCCCTCGCGCCCGACGTTGCCGGTGGCCATGGCGAGATTGGCCATGGCCATCACCGCGGTCGAGCCCTGGCTGTGCTCGGTGACCCCCAGGCCGTAGTAGATGGCGCCGGCGCCGGCGCTGGCGTAGAGGCGGGCCGCCGCCCGAACCTCGGCCGCGGGGACACCGGTGAAGGCCTCGCTCGCCTCCGGTGAATTGCGGTCCTCGGCGATGAACCGGGCCCAGGATTCGAACCCGGCCAGATCGCAGCGCGCCCGCACGAAAGGCTCATCGACGAGGCCTTCGGTCACCACCACATGGGCCATGGCGTTGAGCAGGGCGACGTTGGTTCCGGGCCTGAGCGCCAGATGATGGTCGGCCTCGACATGAGGCGAGCGGACCATGTCGATGCGGCGGGGATCGGCGACGATGAGCCGGGCGCCGGCGCGCAGGCGCCGCTTCATCCGCGAGGCGAACACCGGATGGCCATCGGTGGGGTTGGCCCCAATGAGAAGCATGACATCCGACTTCTCGACCGACTTGAAGTCCTGGGTCCCCGCCGAGGTCCCGAACGTCTTGCTCAGGCCATAACCGGTCGGCGAGTGGCAAACGCGGGCGCAGGTGTCGATGTTGTTGCCGCCGAAGCCGGCCCGCATCAGCTTCTGCATGAGGAAGGTCTCCTCGTTGGTGCAGCGCGAGGAGGTGATGGCGCCGATCGCGTCGCGGCCGTGGGCGGCCAGGGTGCGTTTGAATTCCCCCGCCGCGTGGGCGAAGGCCTCCTCCCAGCTCACTTCCCGCCACGGATCGGAAATCGCCGCCCGGATCATCGGCTTGACGACGCGGTCCTTGTGGGTGGCGTAGCCGAAGGCGAACCGCCCCTTGACGCAGGAGTGGCCCTCATTGGCGGCGCCGGCCTTGTAGGGAACCATGCGGACGACTTCGCCGGCCTTCATCTCCGCCTTGAACTGGCAGCCGACCCCGCAGTAGGCGCAGGTGGTCACCACCGAGTCGTCGGGAAGGCCCATCTCGATGACGCTCTTCTCGTTCAAAGCCGAGGTCGGGCAAGCCTGCACGCAGGCGCCGCAGGAGACGCACTCCGAGCCGAGGAAGCTCAGACCTCCAGCCGACACTCTGGAGGCGAAGCCGCGCCCCTCGATGGTCAGGGCAAAGGTCCCCTGCACTTCGTCGCACGCTCGCACGCAGCGCGAGCAGACGATGCATTTGGACTCTTCGAAGGTGAAATAGGGATTGCTCCCGTCATCCGGCGCCGCCAGGTGGCTCGCCCCGGCATAGCCATAGCGCGTATCGGAGACGCCCAACTGGGCGGCGGTGTCCTGGAGTTCGCAGTCGCCGTCGGCGGAACAATTGGCGCAGTCCAAGGGATGGTCGGAGATATAGAGTTCCATCATGCCCCGGCGAAGATTGGCCAAGCGAGGCGTCTGGGTCAGCACCGCCATGCCGCCTTCGGCCGGCGTGGTGCATGACGCCGGCGTCCCCTTGCGACCCTCGATCTCCACCAGGCAGAGCCGGCATGATCCGAACGCCTCGAGGCTGTCGGTGGCGCAGAGTCTGGGGATCGCCGCGCCCGCCGCGACGGCCGCGGCCATCACCGAGGTTCCTGGCGGCACATCCACGGCGACGCCGTCAACGGTCAGCGTGACCGTGGCTCCGCCGGGGCGGATCGGTGTGCCGTAGTCGATCTCCCTGATCAGGCCCATGGTGGACTCCTACCGCCCCGGGCGCTCGAAATCTTCGGGGAAATGGGTCAGCGCGCTCAGCACCGGATAGGGCGTCAGCCCGCCCAGGGCGCAGAGCGAGCCGTCGGTCATCAGCGTGCAGAGGTCCTTCAGCAACTCGATATCTCCCGCCCGGTCGGTCGCGGCGACGATGCGGTCAATGGTCTCGACGCCCCGCACCGAACCGATCCGGCAGGGGGTGCACTTGCCGCAGCTTTCCAGAGCGCAGAATTCCATGGCGAAGCGCGCCTGGCGGGCCAGATCGACGGTGTCGTCGAACACCACCACCCCGCCGTGGCCCAGCATGCCGCCGGCGGCCAGCATGGCCTCGTAGTCCAGCGGCGTATCGAGCAGGCTTTCCGGGAAATAGGCCCCCAGCGGGCCGCCGACCTGCACCGCCCGCACCGGCCGCCCACTGGCCGTCCCCCCTCCGATCTCGAAGATCGCCTCGCGCAGGGTGAGGCCGAAAGCGGCCTCGAAAAGGCCCCCGCGCCTGATGTTGCCGGCGAGCTGGAGGGTCAGAGTGCCGCGCGAGCGGCCCATGCCATAGTCGGCGTAGGCCTCGCCGCCGTTTGCCATGATCCACGGAACGGCGGCCAGGGTGAGCACATTGTTGACCACTGTCGGCGCCCCGAACAGGCCGTGATGCGCGGGCAGGGGAGGCCTGGGACGCACCTGGCCGCGCCTGCCCTCCAGGCTTTCCAGCATCGAGGTCTCCTCGCCGCAGATATAGGCCCCCGCTCCCAGCCGCGCCTCCATGTCGAAGTCCGCGCCCAGCAGTCCGGCCGACCTCGCGATGGCGATGGCCTTTTCCACGGTGGCGAAGGCGGTGGGATATTCGGAGCGGATATAGACGTAGCCCCGCGTCGCGCCCACTGCGGCGCCGGCGATCGCCATGCCCTCGATCAACAGGAAGGGATCGCCCTCCATCAGAAGGCGGTCGGCGAAGGTGCCGCTATCGCCCTCGTCGGCGTTGCAGACGATGTATTTCTGGTCCCCCGGCGCGCCCAGCACGGTGCGCCACTTGACGCCAGCGGGAAATCCAGCCCCACCCCGTCCGCGCAGCCCGGACGCGACGACCTGCTCGACGATGTCGCCCGGCGACAGGGCCCGCGCCTTGGCCAGCCCCTCCAGGCCGCCGTTGGCGCGATAGTCGTCGAGCGACAATGGATCGGTCAGACCGCACCGCGCGAAGGTCAGGCGTTGCTGGCGCTTCAGCCAGGCAATTTCGGCGGTGGCGCCGAGCGCCAGGAGATGGGCCCCACCCCCCAGGAAGCCGGCGTCGAACAGGCCCGGCACATCCGCCGCCCGCACGGGCCCGAAGGCGCCTCGCTCGCACGCCGTCTCGACCTCGACCAGGGGCTCGAGCCACATCACGCCGCGCGAGCCGGTACGCACGAGGGTCACATCGAGCCCGCGCCTTTCCGCTTCTCCGGTGATGGCCGCGGCAACCTCGCCGGCGCCGACCGAGAGCGCCGCTGAATCGATCGGAACGAAGACGCGCGTCACGCCGCGCGGTCCTTGGCGATGGCGTCCAGGCGGGCCTCGTCCAGACGCCCGATCAGCGCGCCGTCGAGCATGGCGGCCGGAGAGAGGGCGCAATTGCCCAGGCAATAGACCGCCTGCAGCGTCAGCCGTCCGTCCGCCGTCGTCTGGCCGACCTTCAGTCCGTGCCGCTCTTCCACATGGCGGACCAGGCGCTCGGCGCCCATGGATTGGCAGGCCTCGGCGCGGCAGATCTTCAGCACATGCGCGCCGGCCGGGGCGCTTCGAAAGTCATGGTAGAAGCTGACGACGCCATGGATCTCGGCCTTGGAAATGTTGAGACCCTCCCCGATCAACGCCAGGGCCTCGCGGTCGATATAGCCGAAGGCCTCTTGCAGAGCGTGCAGGATCGGCAGCAGGGCGCCCGGCCGGGCCCGATGCCGCTCGACGATCGCCCGCGCCAAGTCCGCGTCCCAACCATCGCGTCCATATTCGGGGACGCCCGCCTCCGGTCCGGTATCGCCGCCCATGGATTTGCGCCACGCCTCCTTCGGACCGCCGTCGCAAGACGCCACCATAGAGCCAGTCCTGGTCGTGGGCCATCCAATCGTGGCGCTGCCGGCGGGCCGGAAATCAGGCGCTCGCGCCCTTAAGCGCCGCGTGGTCGGCGATCACCAGCGCCACCGCGCCGGAGACGTTCTTGCCGGTCGGCAGATGCAAAAACTCATTGGGTCCATGGGCGTTGGAGTGGGGGCCCAGCACGCCGGTGATGACGAACTGGGCGCGGGGGAATTTCTCGCCCAGCATGCCCATGAAGGGGATGGAGCCGCCTTCTCCCATCATCGCCGCCCCGCGCCCGAAGGCGGCCAGCGAAGCGCGCTCGATCGAGGCCGCCAGCCAGGGCGCCAGCGGCGGCGCATGCCAGCCGGGAGCCGCCGTGTCCGGCGTAAATGACACATGACAGCCGTAGGGAGGGTCGCGCTCGAGGCGGGCCTTCACGGCCTCGGCGGCCTGATCGGCGTCGACGGTCGGTGGAAGGCGCAGGCTGATCTTGGCGGCCGTGCAGGGCCGCAGCACGTTGCCGGCGTCGGCAAGACTGGGCACGCCCTCCATGCCGATCACCGCCAACTGAGGCCGCCAGGTCCGGTTGAGGATCAGCTCCACGGGGTCGGTGGAAACCGGCGCCATGCCGTCCACGAACGGGAACTTGGCGTAGACTTGGTCGCCCAGGGCGGCCGCCGCCGTCTTGGCCTGCTCGATACGCTCGGCGGGAATATCGGCCTGGAGCTCCGGCGGCAGAATGGTTCCGGTGGCCCCGTCCTCCAGCCGCGCCAACAGGCCGCGCAGGATGCGGAAGCTGGAGGCGACCACCCCCGAGGCGTCGCCCGAATGGACGCCCTCGGTGAGCACCTCGACCCTCAGCACACCGGCGATCATCCCCCGCAGGGAGGTCGTCAGCCAAAGCTGATCGTAGTTGCCACAACCGGAATCGAGGCACACCACCAGGGACGGATCGCCGATCCGCTCGGCCAGGTGATCGACATAGAAGGGCAGGTCGTAGCTGCCGCTCTCCTCGCACGCCTCGATCAGGATGACGCAGCGGGCGTGCGCCACGCCCTGTTCGCGCAGGGCCATCAGGGCGCCAAGCGCTCCGAACATGGCGTAGCCGTCGTCGGCCCCGCCGCGCCCATAGAGCCGCTCGCCCCTGATCACCGGCGTCCAGGGGCCGAGCCCGTCCGACCATCCGGTCATTTCCGGTTGCTTGTCGAGGTGGCCGTAGAGGAGAACCGTGTCATCGACCGCGCCGGGAATCTCGATGACAATGACCGGGGTCCGGCCTTCGAGCCGCGCCACCTCCAGGGTCGCGCCGGGCAGGGCGGCCAGGCGCTCGCGTGCCCAGCTTTCCAGCAGCGCCACCGCCCTCTCCATGTGGCCGTGCGCCGCCCACTGAGGATCGAAGGCCGGCGACTTGTTGGGAATGCGGATGTAGTCCACCAGGGCCGGCGTGACCGCCTCGTCCCAGAAGGCGTCGACGAAGCCTTGCAGCCGCCTTGCGTCGGTCATTGCGATCCTCCCGCTCGTGTCAAGGAACTACCAGATCGGATCGGCGCGCGACAGGCCGCGCCACCGCTCCTTTAGTTCCCAACAGGCGCCCGTCGCGTTCACGTCGGGAAACTGTACGAGGCCGAGGACAAGCTAAACGAGCGCGGCGCCAGGGGACTGAAGCTCTACCCGGCCGGGACCCTGCTGATTCCGAAAAGTGGCGCATCGACGTTCACCGACCATCGCGTGGTGATGGCCCGAGATGGTTACGTCTCCAGCCACCTCGCCACCATTCAGGCCCGCGATGGACGCGCGACGTCCCGCTATCTTTTCTACGCTCTGTTGAATGTGTCGGCGCGCGATGTCGCCGGCGACTCGTCCTATCCCACTCTCAGCCTGCGCCAGATCAATGACATTGTTCTGCCCGTCCCGCCCCTCGTCGAGCAGCGGCGCATCGTGGCCATCCTGGACGAGGCCTTCGAGGGGATCGCCGCCGCGACGGCGAACGCGGAGAGGAATCTGGCCAATACCAAAGAAATCGCAGCGGCTCACCTTAGCGCGGCGCTGATACGCAAAGACGTAGCCTGGGTGGACGTGGAACTGAGAGAACTCGCGAACGTGGAATCGGGTGCGGGCTTTCCCGATCGCCTTCAGGGTATACAGGGGGAAATGTATCCCTTTTTCAAGGTCGGGGACATGAACCAGCCGGGTAACGAACATCGTTTGACGCGGGAGCGACACTCAGTTTCAGAAAGAGTCCGGGCTGAGTTAGGCGCAAGGGTATTTCCGGAGGGAAGCGTTGTTTTTCCGAAGGTAGGGGGCGCCATTGCGACCGACAAAAAACGTGTGGTCGGTAGGCCTTGTTGTGTCGACAATAACGTCATGGGCGTCATTCCAAAACCGGGGCGTCTAGATAGCGACTTCTTGCATTTGCTCTTGGTAAACAAGCCACTGACGGAGTTCGCAAACGATGCCGGCCTGCCTTCAATCCGCAAAACTACGGTGGAGAATTGGCGCATTCGTGTTCCCCGAACGATTGGCGACCAAAGGCGCTTAGCGGAGAAATTGAACCGTCTGGCCAAAGAGACTGGCCGCCTAATTGACGTCTACACCCGCAAACTCGCCGCCCTGGCCGAACTCAAGCAATCCCTCCTCGCCCGCGCCTTCGCCGGTGAACTGATCCACGCCGGCGACTTGGCCGCATGAACGAAGCGGAGACCCGGGCCGAGCTGATCGATCCGGCGCTCGCCGCCGCGGGATGGGGCGTCGTGGCGGAAAGCCGGGTGCGGCGGGAGGTTCAGATCACCCTGGGGCGGCTGGAGGGGGCGGGGCGGCGGGCCAGGCCGCTGATCGCCGACTATGTGCTCATGCACCGGGGCCGGCGGCTGGCGGTGATCGAGGCCAAGGCGCGGGGCCTCGGCGTCACCGAAGGGGTCGGTCAGGCCAAACAGTACGCCGGAATGCTGCGAACCCGCTTCGCCTATTCCACCAACGGGGTGGGCGTCTGGCGGATCGACATGGAGAGCGGCGAGGAGGGCCATGTTCCGGGCTGGCCGGCCCCGGACGACCTGTGGACGGCGACGTTCGCCAACACCAACGCTTGGCGCGACCGCTTCGCCGCCGTGTCTTACGAGGAGAAGGGCGGCGCCCAGCCGGCACGCTACTACCAAGTCAATGCCGTGGAGGCGGCCCTCCAGGCCGTGGCCGACGGGCGGGATCGCATCCTTCTCACCCTCGCCACCGGCACCGGCAAGACCTTCATCGCCTTCCAGATCGCCTGGAAACTGTTCCACGCCCGCTGGAGCCTCGCCGGCCGCGAGAGCGCCGGCGTGACAGGCCGGCGACCGCGCATCCTCTTCCTCGCCGACCGCAACATCCTGGCCGACCAGGCCTACAACGCGTTTTCCGCCTTTCCCGAGGACGCTCTGGTGCGCATCGCGCCGGACGCCATCCGCAAGAAGGGCCGCGTCCCCAAGAACGGCAGCGTGTTTTTCACCATCTTCCAGACCTTCATGAGCGGCGGAGACGCGGAGCCGGAGGATGAGCCGTATTTCGGCGACTATCCGCCCGACTTCTTCGACCTCATCGTCATCGACGAATGCCACCGCGGCGGAGCCAGGGACGAGTCGAACTGGCGAAGCATTCTCGACTACTTCGCCCCGGCCGTGCTGATCGGCCTGACGGCGACGCCCAAACGCCGCGACAATGTCGATACCTACCGCTACTTCGGCGAGCCGGTTTACAGTTATTCGCTGAAGGAAGGCATCGCCGACGGATTCCTCACCCCCTTCAAGGTGCGCCAGATCGCCACCACGATCGACGACTATGTGTGGACGGCCGACGACAAGGTGCTGGCGGGAAGCGCCGAGGAAGGCCGCCGCTATGGCGAGGGGGACTTCAACCGGATCATCGAGATCGCCGAGCGCGAGCGCTATCGCGTGGAGGTGTTCATGGCGGCCATCGACCAGCGGGAAAAGACCCTGGTGTTCTGCGCCACCCAGGAGCACGCGGCGGCGGTGCGCGATCTGGTCAATCAGATCAAGACCAGTCCCGATCCGAACTATTGCGCCCGCGTCACCGCCGCCGACGGGGCGCTGGGCGACCAGCATCTGCGGGCATTTCAGGACAACGAGAAGACCATCCCCACCATTCTCACCACCTCCCAGAAACTCTCGACGGGGGTGAACGCGCGCAATGTGCGCAACATCGTCCTGATGCGTCCCATCGCCAGCATGATCGAATTCAAGCAGATCATCGGCCGGGGGACGCGGCTCTACGAGGGCAAGGACTATTTCACCATCCACGACTTCGTGAAGGCATATGAGCATTTCAGCGACCCGGAATGGGACGGCGAACCGGTCGAGCCGGCGGTGACGGAGGGCGGCGGTCCTCGCACACCGGGCGACGCGGAGGGCGGTGCCGCCGGCGATCCGCCCGACAAGCCCGAACGCCCGGCACGGCTGGTGATCGTGCTGGCCGACGGCAAGGCGCGTTCGATCCGCCACATCGCCGCGACAACCTTCTGGGGGCCGGAAGGCAGGCCGCTCTCGGCCCAGCAGTTCATCGAGGCCCTGTTCGGCCGCCTGCCGGATCTGTTCAGGAGCGAGAGCGAGCTTCGCGCCCTCTGGTGCCGGCCCGACACCCGCCGCAAGCTGATGGAGGGCCTGGCCGAACGCGGCTTCGGCCCCATCGCGCTCGCCGACATCGCCAAGGTGGTGGATGCGGAGGATAGCGACCTCTTCGACGTCTTGGCCTACATCGCCTTCGCCGTGGCCCCGATCAGCCGGGCCGCGCGCGTCGCCGCGCGCAGGACCCACATTCTTTCAGCCTACGACGCGCGGCTGCGGTCCTTCCTGGATTTCGTGCTGGGCCAGTATGTCGATCAGGGCGTGGAGGAACTCGACCAGGAAAAGCTCCCGCATCTGCTCGAACTGAAATACCACACCGTGAGCGATGCGGCGGACGAACTGGGCGGGACGGCGGCGATCCGCGACAGCTTCGTGGGTTTCCAGCGCGGGCTGTACGCCGCCGGGCCAGGATAGCCGCCCGCTGATCACCCTCCCAGCCTCAGCGCCTTCATCCGCCGCTTGTTGGCGTGGGCCTTGGGGGCGGGGCCGGAGTCGTCGGGCATTTCGCCCTTGAAATAGTAGCGCTGCCAGGCCTCCTTCACCGCGCCGGGATCGCCCTTGTAGAGGCGGGCGTTGAAGTCGTCGCGCCTCGCCCGCCAGGCCTCGTACTGGCCGAACAGGTCCAGGTCCCGCTCCAGGGAGCGCTGCACCAGTTCGAAATCCTCCAGAGGTTTGTCCTGCGCCAGGGTGATGAAGCAGAAGGGTTCGCCCTTGGCGAACTTCACCCGGCCCGGCCTCGTGAACACCCAGTTCATGGTGAAGGGGAACGGCAGCCAGTCAGTCTCCACCAGGCCCACGAGGGGCTGGATGCCGTCCTTGACGTGGTTGGGCGGCCCGCCGGCCCACATCGACCAGCCGTCCGGGGTGCGGAAGAGATAGCCCGGATGGAAGGTCACCACCCCGTGCGAGAAATGGCTCTTCACGAAATCGGTGAAGCCGGCGAACGGATGGTCGGGGACGATCTTGATGTCGCTCTGCTCGATGCCGCCGTTCCACTCGGCGGAAAAGCCCACCGGGCAGAGAATCTCCCAGCCGGTGGAATTGGCCATGGTCATCGGCAGGCAGCGATAGGGATGGCGGCCCAGGAAGGCGTCCATCCAGGCCCGCTGCGGGCGGCCCGGC
>JALYTR010000038.1 GCA_030854165.1 Pseudomonadota bacterium
GATCGGGGGGCGCGGCGGGTGCGAACGGCGGCGGGGGCGACGGCGTGCTCGCCATGGGGCCGGGCGCGACGGTGAGCAATTCCGGCACGATCGCCGGCGAAGCCAATTCGGTGAGCTTCGCGGCGACCGGCGACGTGCTGATCGCAAGGGCGGGGGCGCATTTTATCGGCGCGATCGCCGGCGGCGGCGGGACATTCGAACTGGCCGGCGGGCGCGGGACGATCACCGGCCTGGGCGGAGCGGGGGTGGTGTCGGGATCGGTCTCGGCGAGTTTCGGCGGGTTCGCCCACTATGCCATCGGCGCGAAAGGAAGCTGGACGCTCGGCGGCGTCAACGCCATCGCCGCCGATCAGAGCCTCACCTTCGATGGGGCGCTGGACGTCACCGGCAGACTGAGCCTGGCCGCCACGCGCGGCACACTCACCGTCGACGCCGGCGGGTCGGTCGTCTTCAGCGGCCTCAACGAGGCCCTGGCCGGCACGATCGCCGGAGCGGGGACGGTCGCCTTCACCAGCGGTTCGGTCGTGTTCAACGAATCCACCCTGACGGCCGCCCACCTGACCGTCAGCGGCGCGGCCGTGACGCTCATCGGCCAGATCGTCCAGAGCGGCACGCTATCGCTGACCCGCGGCCACCTTGCGATCGGGGCCGGCGGGGCGATCCTGACCGGCGGCGGGACCCTGGCGCTCAGCGACAGCCAGGCCAACACGGTCGTCGGCCTTTCGGCCGCCGACCCCCTGCAGAACTTCAACACGATTTCCGGGGCCGGGATGCTGGGGGCCGGCCAGATGGACCTGATCAACCGGGACGATGGGGTGATCGTTGGCAGCGGGGCAAACGCACTGATTATCGACACCGGCGCCAACCTCATCGCCAACGCCGGCCTGATCGAGGCGACCCGCGCCGGCGGCGTGGTCATCGACAGCGTGCTGCTTTCCTCGGGGCTCATCGAAGCGGCCGGAGGCATGCTGACCGTCAACGCCAGGGTGATCGGGCTTGGCCAGGCGGCGATCGCCGCCGGCGCCCTGATTTTCAATGGCGCGTTCAGTCAGAACGTCACCTTCAGCGGGACGAGCGGGTTTCTGGAACTGGCCCAGTCCCAGGGCTACGGCGGATCGATCGCCGGCTTTTCCAAGACCGGCGGGACGTCCCTCGATCTGCGCGACATCGCCTTCAAGAGCGCCGGCGAGGCGACGTTCAGCGGCACGGCGAGTTCTGGCACACTCACGGTTACCGACGGGACCCACACCGCCCACATCACCCTGATCGGCGACTATCTAGGCTCGACCTTCACCGCGTCCAGCGATGGGCATGGGGGGACGACGGTGATCGATCCGCGGACGCGCGCGCCATCGCCGCATCCGCTGATCGCCGCCATGGCGAGCCTGGGGGCCGGCGGCGCAAGCCTGGAACACCTCGCGGCGTACCGGTTCCACGCCTCGCCGACCTTGCTCGGGCCGCGCACCCAGCTTGCGTAGAGGTCTTCCGCGATGCGCCACGCAATGGAATGCTTGGCTTCGTTAGACCTGTCGCGCGGCCTATGCTGTTGACTCCGAACAAGCTGGGCGAATAAACAGATAGTCTGCATTTTAGCGAGCGAACCATGTCCCAGACGACGGCGGTGGAATTTCAGCGCAACTTCGGCGCCTTCCAGCATGAGGCGCGCCGTGAGCCGGTGGAAATCACGCGACATGGCCGGCGCGAACTGGTCCTGGTCTCGGCCGATCACTACGACTGGCTGACGGCGGCGGCGCGCCGCACCTTCAGGACAGCGGACGCCGCCGCGGTGGCTATCGACGCGGTTCGGCGGGCGGAAATGGACGCCGAACACGACCATCTGGACGATCTGATGGCTTGAGGGGGCGCCGGTGGCCCTGCCAGAGCCCAAGCCTGGCCTGATCGTCCGCTACGACTATTTGTGGAGCCGCGAGGCGGTCGCCGGCCGCGACCAGGGCAAGGATCGACCGGCCTGCCTGGTGGCCGCCAGCGATTCCGCCGCCACGCCGCGCTTCGTCGTCATCCTGCCGATCACCCATGCGCCGCCGACCGGCGATACGGTCGGGATCGAAATCCCGCGGCGGGTTCGCCAAGCCGTCGGCCTGGACGACGCGCCAAGCTGGGTGATCGTCTCCGAACACAACGTCGATGAATGGCCCAACGGCGGTCTGGTCCCCCTCCCCGGCCACCCAGGGATGTTCAGCTACGGCTTCATCCCGCCGGGCCTGTTCGCCAAGATCAAGGCGAAGTTTCTCGAGTTGAGCGAACAAAGCCGGGGCGCGCGGGTGCGGCGGTGATACAGAAGAACAGGAGCGCCAGAGGCGGCGGCAGGGTCGTCCGCCCTCAACCTAAAGGATTGATCGCGACGACCGGCCGCCGCTTGACTTCGGCGTCCGACAAGCGAAGGGTGAGCTGATGATCTAAAGTAAGGATGGCTGGCGCGCCGCGGTTCACGGTCCCGGCACCTCCGGCGAGTCTTTGCGTGACAGACCGTGGTTCGTTTTGGCGACCAGGGGGGCCCGTGTCGTGCCGACCAAGATCATCTCGACCTACTACGCGGGCGGCTATTCACTCACCCTCCAAGACAACCGGGCGACCGGCCCCGCCGTCACAGCGATTTCCCAAGACCGGAAAGGCGGACGCGGACGCATTGTTTCGGGAGCGATTAAATGACCACCAAAATCCTGACCGGCGCCTATCCTGGCGGCTATACCCTGAGCGCCAGCTACACCGGCTTGATCATCGACCAGACGGCCTCGGTGGGCGGGCATGGGGTCTATGTCGGGTTCACGGCCGCGGTCACCAATCTCGGCATGGTTATGGCGAATGACAAATACACCGGCATCTTGTTGAAGGCCGGCGGGACGGTGACAAATGGCTCGGCCACCGACATTAGAGCATGTCGCGTTTTAGCGGAATCGGGATTCCCAAATCAGGAGCGGTCTGATTCAAGGTCCATGCTGGGCTAGGAGGCCAGCATGGATGACGGCTCCGTACTCTGTTGATCTTCGTGAACGCGCCATGTCGCGCAAGTCGGCTGGGCAGACCAACCGCGAGATAGCCGCGGCGCTGCGGATCAGTCCGTCCTGCGTGTCGAAGTGGACCAAACGTCAGCGTGAGACGGGCTCGCTTTCGCCGGCCCAGATGGGTGGCCGCAAGCCTCGGACGCTTAGGGGTGACTGCGCCTATTGGCTGCGTGAGCGGATCGCGTCGGGCCCGTTCACGCTGAGGGGCCTTTCGGCGGAGCTGGCGGAGCGTGGGATCAAGAGCCATCCGCGCGCGGTGTGGGTGTTCGTGCACGCCGAGGGCCTGAGCTTCAAAAAAAACCCTGCTGCCCGAGGAGCAGACGCGCCCTGACGTGGCGCGCAAGCGGGCGCGCTGGAAGGCCTATCAGAGCCGGATCGCGCCCTCACGCCTGGTGTTCATCGACGAGACCTGGGTGAAGACCAACATGGCGCCCCTGCGCGGCTGGGGCCCCAGAGGTCGCCGGCTGAAGGCCTACGCGCCCTATGGACACTGGAAGACCCTCACCTTCATCGCCGCCCTGCGGCACGACCGCATCGACGCTCCCTGGGTCATAGACGGACCGATCAACGGCGAGCTCTTCCTGCTCTATGTCGAAAAGATCCTCGCCCCCACGCTCAAGGAGGGTGACGTCGTCGTGCTGGATAATCTGGGAAGCCACAAGGGCAGGGCCGCCCGCGCCGCCGTCCGCGCCAAAGGCGCCCACCTGCTCTTCCTGCCGCCCTACAGCCCCGACCTCAATCCCATCGAACAGGTGTTCTCGAAGCTCAAACACCTGATGCGAAAAGCCCAGCCCCGGAACGTCGAAGCCACCTGGCGCAGGGTCGGCCAGCTCCTCGATTTCTTCTCACCAGGCGAGTGCGCCAACTACCTCGTCAACTCAGGCTATGGTTCCGAATGAACGAGTCACGCTCTAGGGCCGGCCGACGATGGCGCGGCGCGACACGCGGCCTTTCAAAAAATCGCTGGCGGCGTAGGGTCGGGCGCGACCGTGGCCGCCACTCCCAGGCCGATCGCGAGAACGCCCATGGACTCCCCCGCCCAGACCTATGACGCCGCCCGCTACAAACGCGCCGGGCGAGGCCGTATCTACGACTCCATCCTGGACACCATCGGAGACACGCCCCTTGTCCGCCTGCCCCGTCTGATGGCGGACCTGAAGCCGAGGGGCGAAGTGGTCGCGAAGCTGGAGTTCTTCAATCCGCTCGGTTCCGTGAAGGATCGGATCGGAGTCTCGATGATCGAGGCCATGGAGGTGCAGGGGCTGATCAAGGATGGGACCACCATCGTCGAGCCGACCAGTGGCAACACCGGCATCGCGCTCGCCTTTGTGGCGGCGGCCAAGGGTCTGAAGCTCATTCTGGTCATGCCCGATAGCGGATCGATGGAGCGGCGCAAGATGCTCCTCATCCTGGGCGCCCGACTGGAGCTGACGCCCAGCGAAAAGGGCATGGCGGGGGCGGTGGCGCGGGCGCGCGAGCTGCTGGCGGAAATCCCCGGAGCGGTGATGCCCCAGCAGTTCGAGAACGAGGCCAACCCACTGATCCATCGGGTCTCCACCGCCGAAGAGATCTGGAACGATACCGCCGGCGCGGTGGACGTGGTGGTCTCGGGAGTGGGAACGGGCGGGACGCTGACCGGGGTCGGCCAGGTGCTCAAGGCCCGCAAACCCTCGGTGCGCATGGTGGCCGTGGAACCCACCGACTCAGCGGTGTTGTCGGGTGGTCAACCCGGTCCCCACAAGATCCAGGGGATCGGCGGCGGCTTCGTGCCGGCCATCCTCGACCGCGGGGTGATGGACGAGATCATCCAGGTGGGCAACGACGATTCCTTCGCCATGGCCCGCCGCTGCGCCCGCGTGGAGGGCATTCCGGTGGGGATTTCGTCTGGCGCGGCCCTGGTGGCGGCCTTCGATGTCGCCGCGCGAGCCGAGATGGGCGGCAAACTGATCGTCGCCATCATCCCAAGCTTTGCCGAGCGGTATCTGTCGACCGCGCTGTTCGAGGGGCTGTGATCGCCAGGTCATGACCGACGTCTATGGTCAGGAAAAGCGCTCGGCGGTGATGCGGCGGGTGAAGGGGCGCGGGACTGGACCGGAGATTCAGGTTCGCCGGCTGATCTGGTCCCTGGGCGGACGCTATCGGTTGAACCGCGCCGACCTGCCGGGCAAGCCTGACATTGTTCTGGCCGGACGGCGCCTCGTTATCTTCGTTCACGGCTGCTTCTGGCACGGCCACGACTGCGCGCGGGGGGCGAGGATTCCCAAGGCCAACCGCGCCTATTGGATGACCAAGATCGCCCGCAATCGCGCGCGCGACCTCGCCGCCCGGACCGCGCTGGCAGCGACGGGCTGGCGGGTGGAAAGCGTGTGGGAGTGCGCCCTGAAGGATCACGAGGCATTGGCGGCGCGGGTGGCGGGGTGGCTGGAACCATCGTAGCGCCGCTACCCTTCCACGACCACCTCGGTTGTCACCGAATTGGCGATGAAGCAGGCTTGGTGGGCGGCGTGGTGGAGGGCGGCGATCTCGTCGGGCGTGGGGCGCCGCTCGCCGGCAAAGTCGATGACCGGACGCAGGACGACGCGGGTCATGGCCATCTTGCCGGCGGCGTTCTTGCCCAAGGTTCCCTCGGCGGCGTCGCGGTAGGCGGTCACCGTGAAGCCGGCGCGGGCGGCGAGGTCGAGAAACCACAGCATTGTGGCAGGCGCTCAGGGAAGCGATGAACATCGCCTCCGGATCCACCGCGTCGGCGCGCGACCACGGGGCGGGAACGATGTGCGGCGAGGGCGAGCCGGCGACGTCGACGCCCCCGTCGAAGTGAAGCGTATGGGCGCGGCTGTAGCGGCGCCCCAGAAAATCGCCGTCGTCCAAAACCCAATCGACGGTGGCGCGGTGGGTGCTCACGTTCAGAAAGCCTCGGCGGGGAAGGACATCAAGGTGGCCGATCCGGTCTTCAGCTTGGCGAGCCGCGCGCCGGCGTCCGGCAGAACGCGCTCGATGAAATAGCGGCCGACGATCAGTTTGTTGGCGTAAAACGGGTCTCCATCGCCGCCGGCGATCCTCGCCGTGGCCGCCTTGGCCATCAGGGCCCACATATAGGCCACACCCGTGAGGCCAAAAAGATGCATATAGTCGGTGGAGGCGGCGCCGGCGTTGTCGGGGTTGGCGAGACCGTTCTGCATCAGCCACAGGGTCGCCTCCTGAAGCTGCGCCTTGGCGCCGGCCGACGCTTGGACGAAGGGCGCGAGACCCGCATCGTCCGTGTGCGCCTCCACGAAACCGTCGATCTCGGCGAAGAAGGCCATCACCGCCCGCCCGCCGTTGGCGGCCAGCTTGCGGCCGACCAGATCGAGGGCCTGAATCCCATTCGTGCCCTCGTAGATAAGGGCGATGCGGGCATCGCGAAGATATTGGCTGACCGGGAAGTGTTCGGTGAAGCCGGCCCCGCCGTGGACCTGCATGGCGTCCGAACAGATGGCGAAGCCGCGATCGGTGAGATAGCCCTTCAGCACCGGGGTCAAGAGGCCCATGGTGTCCTCGCCGGCCTGACGCACCGCCTCGTCGGGATGACTGGCGGCGAGCTCGCCCCTGAGGGCGGTCCAGAGCAAAAGGGCGCGGCCCCCTTCCAGGACGGCGCGGGCATCCATCAGCATGCGGCGCACATCGGGATGAACGAGAATCGGATCGGCCGGCCCGTCGGCGTTCTTCGGCCCGGTGAGCGAGCGCCCCTGCAATCGTTCCCGGGCGAACCCAGCCGCCGCCTGATAGGCCGCCTCGCCCTGCGCTAGGCCCTGCAGGCCGACGCCCAGGCGCGCCTCGTTCATCATCACGAACATCAGGGCGAGACCGCGGTTCTCCTCGCCAACGAGCCAGCCGGTCGCCCCCTCGTGGACCATGACGCAGGTGGCGTTGCCGTGGATGCCCATCTTCTCTTCCAGGCCCGCGCAGATCACATGATTGCGCGCGCCCAGGGTTCCGTCCGGGTTCGGAATGACTTTGGGCACAATGAACAGGCTGATGCCGCGCACACCCGCCGGTGCGCCCTCAATGCGCGCCAGCACCAAGTGGACTATGTTCTCGGTGAGATCCTGCTCACCGCCGGAAATCCAGATCTTCTCGCCGCTGATCGCGTAAGTTCCATCTCGCGCGGGGATGGCCTTGGTTCGCAGCAGCCCCAGATCGGTGCCGCATTGCGGCTCGGTGAGATTCATCGTTCCGGCCCACTCGCCCGACGCCAATTTCGGCAGATAGAGCGATTTCTGGACGTCCGAACCGCCATTGAAGATAGCCGAATAGGCGCCGTGGGTGAGCCCCGGATACATGGAAAAGGCCATGTTGGCCGATGAACTCATCTCGCTGAACGCCAAGCCGACCACCGAGGGCAGGCCCTGTCCGCCGAACTCGGGATGCGCGCCCAGGGCCGGCCAGCCGCCAGCCACGAGGACCTCATACGCTGCCTTGAAACCGGTCGGCGTGGTCACCGCGCCGCCAGCATGCCATGTGCAGCCTTCAACGTCGCCAACGCGGTTGAGCGGGGCCAGAACCTCGGCGGAAAACCGGCCCGCTTCATCCAGGATCTGTTCGATCACGTCGAGGGGCGCCGCGGCGAACGCCAGGAGGGCGCCGTACTGCTCGATGCCGAGAACATCGCGCAGAATGAAGATGTGCTCGCGCACCGGAGGTTGGTAGGTCATGTGGATCTGTCGGAGGGCGAGCGGCGGCTATCTCGACCCAAGCGTCTCGTGATGGCCATCGACGCGGGCGCGCACCAGCTTGTCGTATTCCTCGGCGCTCGGCAGAAGATCGGGGCGCGAGGCGGCGAGCATTTCCTCCAGGCGGGCGCAGGCGTCGGTGATTTCGACGATGGCGTGATCGATGTCTTCGCGCTTCTGCTCAAGCGCCACCAGGCGCTCGCGAAATTTGCGCAGGGCCTTGGCGTTCTGGGCCGCTCCGCCATCGCCCTTGTCGTAGAGCTGGAGAATCTCGCGGATTTCCGCCAGCGACAGATCCACTCGCTTGCCGCGCAGGATAAGCTGGAGGCGGGCGCGATCGCGGTAGGAATAGACCCGGTTGAGGCCTTGGCGGGCCGGAGCAAGCAGGCCCTTGTCCTCATAGAAACGCAGCGCGCGGGGCGTGCATCTGAACTCCAGGCAAAGCTGGCGGATTGTGAAAGTGCGTTCGGGTCGGCGAAGTTCGCTTGGCATGGCGCGTCTCCTGCCGGCCCAAGGCTAATCTCGCATTACGTTCGCGTCAACGTAAACTTGCAAGCCAGCTTTCGCTTGCTCGCGGCTGACCTGTCTCGATAGGGTGGACTCCCCCGACTTGGGGGGCCAAGGGGCCGATGTCCGACGTCTTCATCTCCTACGCGCGTTCGACGGCCGCCCAGGCCCGGCTGGTGGCCGAGCGACTGCGGGCGCTCGGCTACGAGGTCTGGCGCGACGACGACCTGCCGCCTCACCGGGCCTATGAAGAGGTGATCTCCGAGCGGCTGGCGTCCGCCAAGGTAGTGGTGGTCATCTGGTCGGCGGACGCCGCCCAATCGCAGTGGGTGCGATCCGAAGCGAACCGGGGCCGAGCGGATGGCAAGCTCGTCCAACTCTCGCTGGATGGGGCCGGACTGCCCATGCCGTTCGATCAGATCCAATGCGCCGATCTGACAGGTTGGACCGGGGACGCCGACGCGCCGGGCTGGCGCAAGGTCGTGGACAGCATCGCCGCTCTGGCCGGAGGGGCCGAGCCAAGCCCGTCCGCCGCGAGCCGGTCGGTCCGCAAGGTCTCCATCTGCGTCCTGCCGTTTGCCAATATGAGCGGCGATGTCGATCAGGAATACTTCAGCGACGGCATCAGCGAAGACATCATCACTGATCTCTCCAAGGTTTCCGCGCTCTCGGTGGTGGCGCGCAACACCGCCTTCACCTTCAAGGGCAAGGCCATCGACGTGCCGCGGGTCGCCCATCAGCTCAACGTAGGCCACGTGTTGGAGGGCAGCGTGCGCAAGGCCGGAACCCGTGTGCGTATCACCGCCCAGCTGATCGACGGGGCGGCGGGCGATCACGTCTGGGCCGAACGCTGGGACCGCGACCTCACCGACATCTTCGCCCTTCAGGACGAGATTTCCGAGGCGATCGTCGGGGCGGTTCGGCTCAGGCTGCTGCCGGAAGAAAAGAAGGCCATCGAGCGGCGCGGAACCACCAAGCCGGACGCCTACAATCTCTATCTCATGGCGCGCCAGCAGTACGTCAGCGGCAATCAGGGCGACAGTCGGCGGGAAGAGGCGATCATCCGGCTGTGCCGGCGGGCCACCGAGATCGATCCTGGCTATGCGCGCCCGTGGGCGCTTATGGCGCTCGCCCAGACATCCCTGCACTTCAGATACGGCAAACCGGGCGACAACGGTCTGGCGGCCGCCGAACGGGCGCTCGTGCTCGAACCCGACCTCGCCGAACCCCATGCCGTCAAGGCGCGGCATCTGAGGGAACAGGGCCAAGACGACGAGGCATTCGCCGAGATCCAGATCGCTCTGGGCCTGGATCCGGAGTCCTATGAGGTCAATCTGGGCGCCGGCTACGTCAGTTTCAGGCAGCGCCGGTTCGAGGACGCGATTCGCTACTATGAAAAAGCGGCGGCGGCGATGGAGGGAGACTTCACCTCCGCCGGGACGCTGCATTCATGCTACGCGGCGATCGGCGATGGGGAGGGCGCCCGGCGGGCGGCGCGGATGACCCTTGCCCGTGCCGAAGCGGCGGTGGCGCAGGATAAGAGCAATGGCTCGGCGATGGGATTCGCGGTGGTCGCCCTGGCGGTGCTCGGCGAGGCCGAAAGGGCCAGGGAGTGGATCGATCGCGCCCTGTTGATCGACCCGGACAATCTGAACATGCGCTACAACTTCGCCTGCGCCCTCTGCGTCCATCTGGGAGACACCGACACCGCTCTCGATCTGCTCGGTCCGTTGTTCGCCACGACCACCCCGACCTGGCTGAATCATATCAAGGCGGACCCAGATCTCGATATCATCCGCAAGGATCCGCGCTTCGAGTCCATGGTCGCGGCCGCCGAGGCGCGCCTGACGGCGGCCGATGCGGCGAACGCCGCGAGCGGCGAATTTTCACCTCCGGGAGGCCCTCAAGAGTGATCCGCTTCATCCTGCACGTGTTGGCGACCGCCCTGGGATTCTGGATCGCCTCCAAGCTTATGCCGCACGGTGTCGCGGTGGACGGCCTGGGCAGCCTTCTGGCCGCCGGCCTGCTGCTGGGCGTCGTCAACGCCCTGGTGCGTCCAATCCTGGTCATCCTGACCTTTCCCTTGACCCTGCTGACCCTGGGCCTCTTCCTTCTGGTGGTGAACGGGCTGATGGTCTGGCTGGTGACCGTTTTCCTGCGCGGCATTCACATCCAGGACCCTTGGCACGCCATTCTCACGGCCATCGTCATCAGTCTGACCAGCTGGGCCGCCAGCGGCCTGATCGGTTCGGCGGGGCTGGATCGGCGGCGGTAGAGCGCCCCTTCAAGCGCCGGCCCTCTGGTTGCGCTTGGAACCTCGCGGTAGGATGACGGCGCGATGGTCGATGTCTTCATCTCCTACAAACGAGAGGATCGCGCCCGCGTTCAACCTCTGGTCGATGCGCTGACGGCGGAGGGGTTGTCGGTTTGGTGGGACGTCGGCCTGCAGGGCGGCGCCGCTTGGCGCCAGGGCATCGAAACGGCGCTCGACGGGGCAAAGTGCGTCATTGTCGCGTGGAGCGCCCTGTCGATCGGCGCGGCCGGCGAATTCGTCCATGACGAGGCCAGCCGCGCGCGGGGGCGGGGCGTCTATCTGCCGGTCCGCATCGACCCGGTGGACCCGCCGCTGGGATTTGGCCAGGTTCACGCCCTATCGCTGATCGGCTGGAAGGGCCGGCGCCGGGATCCGCTCTTTCAGCAGGTTCTGGTCGCGGCCCGCGCCCTCGTCGCCGGCGTGGGGCCCGCGGCGGCCGTCCCCCAGGCGGCGGCGGAAGCGCCGTCTCAGGGTGATGGGCAGGAAAGGCCGTCGATCGCGGTCCTGC
>JALYTR010000039.1 GCA_030854165.1 Pseudomonadota bacterium
ACGAGGCCCGCCAGGCCGTTCGCCGCGAGGCGCTCTCCGCCCTGGCCCGGCTGATCGCGCCCTTCGCGCCTCACCTGGCCGAAGAATGCTGGCGGCGGCTCGGCGAAGACGGCATGATCGCCCAGGCGCCCTGGCCGGTCTATGATCCGGCCCTGGCCCGGAACGAGGAGGTGGTGTTGCCGGTGCAGATCGATGGCAGACGTCGCGGCGAGGTCCGCGCCCCCGCAGGCGCCTCCGAGGCCGCGGTTCGCGAACTGGTGCTGGGCGATCCCGACATAACCCGCCGCCTCGAGGGCTTGACCGTGCGCAAGATGATCGTGGTCCAGGACCGCATCGTCAATCTGGTGACAGGAATAGCGCGGTGAGGACGCCCCCTGTTTCGAGCCGCCTGGCGCTGGCCCTCCTCGCCCTGGCCACCATCAGCCTCGCCGGGTGCGGCTTCACGCCGCTCTACGCCACCCCCGGCGTCTCTCCGGGCCTTGCCGCCATCGACGTCGTGGCGCCGCAAGGCCGGGTCGGCTTCCTGGTCCGCGAGGACCTCGACGACGCTCTGGGCCACGACAAGACCGCGACCCCGGCCTGGCGCCTCGACATGGCCGTCACCCAGACGCGCGACCCGCGCGGCCTCACCATCACCGATGTCGCCGAACGCTATGTCCTTGGCGTGCGGGTGAAATATGCCCTGACGGATCTTTCCACCGGCAAAGTGACTCACAGCGGCGAGGTCGCCTCGCACGTCAGCTACGACGCCGCCGACGCGCCCTACGCCGGCATCGCGGCGCGCCAGGACAGCCAGGAGCGCGCCGCTTCCGACGCGGCGCGCCAGATTCAACTCGATCTGGCCGCGTGGATGGCCGCCCGCGCCAGGCGCTGAAGGGGCGGGGCCCGCATGATCCTCAAGCGCCGAGCGGACATCGAGCGCTTTCTGAAGGCGCCTGACGCCGCGATCCGCGCCGCCCTCATCTACGGGCCCGACATGGGCGTGGTGCGCGAGCGCGCCCAGGCCCTAGCCGCCTCCGCCACGGCGCGTCCAGACGATCCCTTCGATGTCGCCCTCCTCGCCGAGGCCGATCTCACCGACGACGGCGCCCGCCTTGAGGAGGAGCTAGCCGCCTTTTCGATGATGGGCGGGCGCCGTCTCGTCCGCCTGCGACTGGGTGCGGAGGCGAAAGAGTCGGCCGCGGCCGCCCAGGCCCTGGCGCGCCATCTCGCCGGAGATTTCAACGGCCACGCCCTGTTTCTGATCGAGGCCGGCAATCTGAAGGCCGACTCGCCGCTGCGCAAAGCGGCGCAAAAGGGTGAGGCGTGCGCGGTGATCGCCTGCTACGCCGACGAGCCGGGCGATCTGGCCCACTTCACTCGCGAGGCCTTGGCCGCCGAAAAGCTGGGGCTGACCTCAGAGGCGGTCGAACTCTTCGTCTCGCGCCTGCCCCAGGAGCGGGGCGTGGCGCGCCAGGAGATCGAGCGGCTCGTTCTGTTCCTGGGACCGGGCGGCGGCCGTGTCGCCGACGCCGCCGAACTGACCGATTTCCTAGGCGTCGAGCCGCAGGCCTCCCTGGCCGACGCCGCCATCGACGCTTTCGGCGGGCGCCTCGGCGCCGCCCAGGCCGGCCTTCGGCGCGCCAGCCAACAGGGCGAAGACGGGCCGGCGGCGGTGCGCGCCTTGAGCGCCCATCTGGGCCGTCTGCGGCGGGCCGCCGCCCTGCACCAGGCCGGTCCGCCGTTGACCCAGGTCGCCAGGGACATGAAGATCTTCTGGAAAAACGAGCGCGAGTTCATCCGTCAGGCGCGCGCCTGGACCCTCGGTGAGATCGACCGGCTCCAGCCGGAAATCCTCGCCGCAGACCAGGCCTGCAAGACCACCGGCGCCCCAGACCGCCTGATCGGCGAGCGCCTCGCCCTGGCCATCGCCGGCCGGGCGCGCCGGCTTGGGCTTTAGGGTGTTGCGAAGCGGCTGGGCGCTGCCCGCATGAGCCGCCGGCACAGGTCGTCCAGTTGCTCCAAGGTGGCGTAGGCGATGCGAACCTCGCCGGCCCCGCCCCTGTCGCGGATCTCCACCGCCAGGCCCAGCACCTCCGAAAGATCGCTCTCCAGCGCCCGCGTGTCGTTGTCGCCCTGGGTCTTCTCGCCGGCCGGGCGCGCGTCGCGGGACGGGGCGGCGCGGGCCCGGCGGGCCATCGCTTCGGCCTGGCGGACATTGAGCCCACCCTTGACGATCCGCTCGGCGAAGGCCTCGGCCTCGTCCAGGTCGATGAGGGTCCGGGCGTGGCCAGCGGTCAGGCGCCCCGCCTCCAGATGCGCCTGGACGGCGTTCGGCAGCCTCATCAGGCGCAGGGTGTTGGCCACGTGGACGCGGCTTTTGCCTACGATGCCGGCGATGGTCTCGGCGCTGCGGTGGAACCGCTCGCTCATCGCCGCGTAGCCGCGCGCCTCTTCCAGGGGATTGAGATCGGCCCGCTGGATGTTTTCGATGATCGCCACCTCCATGACCTCCAGATCGTCCAGGTCGCGCACCAGGGCGGGAATGGCGCGCAGGCCCGCGCGCTGCGCGGCGCGCCACCGCCGCTCGCCGGCCACGATCTGATACTCGCCGCTCTTCTCCGCCAGGGGCCGGACCAGAATGGGCTGCAGGACGCCGCGTTCGGCGATCGAGGCGGCCAGTCCGGCCAGATCCTCCTCGGCGAAGTTGCGGCGGGGCTGGTCGGGATTTCGCCCGATCAGTTCGATGGGAATATCGAGAGCGCCCATCGCGCGGCGCCCCTCCGGCGTGGTCGCCGCCTCAGCTTCGTCCAGGAGGGCCGAAAGGCCGCGTCCCAAGCCCCTGCGTTCGGTCATTCACGCTCCCCGCGAAGTCATTGCCCTTAGGCCACCGCCGCCCGCTGAGCGCGCTCGCGGCCGACCACCTCGCGGGCGAGCTTCAGATAGGCTTGGCTCCCCGCGCAGTTGAGATCGTAGATCAGCGCCGGCTTACCGAACGACGGCGCCTCGGAAACCCGCACGTTGCGCGGAATCACCGTCTCATAGACCTTTTCGCCCAGATTGTCGCGAACGTCCCTGGCCACCAGGGCCGACAGCCGGTTGCGCCGGTCGTACATGGTCAGGACGACGCCCTGGATCCGCAGCGCCGGATTGAGCGCGCCGCGCACCATCTCCACGGTGCGAATGAGCTGGGTCAGACCCTCCAGGGCGAAGAACTCGCATTGGAGGGGGACGAGCACGGCGTCGGCGGCGGCCATGGCGTTGAGGGTGAGCAGGTTGAGCGACGGCGGACAGTCGATGAGGACGTAGCTGAAGGTCGCGCCGGCCCGGATCGGGGCGAGGGCGTCGCGCAGGCGAAAGGCTCTTCTCGGCGTCTGGCCGAGCTCCAGTTCGACCCCCGAAAGGTCGGCCTCGGCCGCCAGCAGGTCGAGGCCCGGCACGGCGCTGGCCATCGCCGCCTCGGCGATCGGCAGGCCTTCCATCAGCACGTCGTAGAGGGTCTTCGCCCGCTTCGGCGGCGGGACGCCCAGGCCCGTCGAGGCGTTTCCCTGCGGATCGGCGTCGATGAGCAGCACCCGTTCACCCACGGCGGCCAGGGCGGTGCCGAGATTGATCGCGGTGGTCGTCTTGCCCACGCCGCCCTTCTGGTTGGCGACGGCCAGGACGCGCAGGGGCTTAAGGCTTGGCGGCACGGGCCAGCTCCGTCACCGACAACACCCGGCCGCGCGGATCGCTGAGACTGGGCCGCGTCTGGTCGCGAAACCGCCACGCGCCGCGCGCCGCGGCGATTTCACTCTCCACTTCGCCGCCCTTTAGGAAAAGCCCCCGCGCCCCGCGCGCCATATAGGGCTCGGCGAAATCGAGCAGGCGGGCGAGCGGCGCGCAGGCCCTGGCGGTCACCATCTCGACGTTCAGCCTCAGGCTCTCGGCGCGGGCGTGGTGGAGGGTGACCGGCAGATCGAGCGCGGCGGCGACGTCCGACAGGAATCGGGCCCGCTTGGCCACGCTCTCGATCAGGTGGACGTGGCCGCCTGGCCGGCCCTTCATCAGTATGGCCAGTATGATCCCCGGCAGGCCGGCCCCCGAGCCCAGGTCAGCCCACGCCCGCGCCTGGGGCGCGAACCAGGCGAGTTGGGCGCTGTCGATGAAATGGCGGCGCCAGAAGTCGCCCAGCGTGGATTGGCCGACCAGATTCATCGTCGTGTTGGCTCGCGCCAGGATGCGCCGGTAGGCCTCGATTTCGGCCAGGCGTTCCTCGCTCGCCCCGATGGTCTCGAAGAACCCTTCGGGGAGGGGCGGCCCCTCATGCGGCGCGGTGGCGTCGGACATGGGCCAGAAGGGCGGTAACCGCGCCTGGGGTCACGCCCTCGATGCGCGCCGCTTGGCCCAGGGTGCGCGGCTGGACGGCGCCGAGCTTTTCGCGCGCCTCGTTCGACAGGCCGCCCATGGCGCCATAGTCGAGGTCGCTCGGCAGGGCGAGCGCCTCGTCGCGGCGGAAGAGTTCGATGTCGGCGTCCTGGCGATCCAGATACCCCGCATAGGCCGCGTCGATCTCGATCTGCTCGCGCGCGAAGGCCGGCCAGTCGGCAAGCGGCGGCCAGACCGCGATCAGATCGGCGAAGGCGATGTCCTTGTGGGCCAGGAGCTGGCTCATCGAGCGCCGCTGGCCGTCCGGGTTGACCTTGAAGCCCGCCACCGCCGCCGCCTTGGTCGACAGGGTCAGTTTCGCGGCTTGTTCGCGCGCGTCGGCAAGAACGGCCGCCTTGGCCGCGAAGGCCCTGGCCCGCGCCGGCCCCACGCACCCCAAGGCCTCGCCTCGGGCGGTCAGCCGCTGGTCGGCGTTGTCGGCGCGCAGGCGCAGGCGATATTCGGCCCGGCTGGTGAACATCCGATAGGGTTCGGTGACACCCCGTGTCACCAGATCGTCGATCATCACCCCGATATACGCCTCATCACGCCCTAGAACGATCGAGGCGCTCCCAGATGCGGCCCGCGCCGCGTTCAGTCCGGCCATCAATCCCTGCGCGCCCGCCTCCTCATAGCCGGTGGTGCCGTTGATCTGGCCAGCCAGAAAAAGCCCCGCCAGCCGCTTGACCTGAAGGCCCGGATCGAGTTCGCGCGGATCGACGTAGTCGTATTCGATGGCGTAGCCGAACCGGAACACCTCGGCGCGCTCAAGCCCCGGGATCGTTAGAAGAAACCGCCGCTGGGTCTCCTCCGACAGGGAGGTTGAAATGCCGTTGGGATAAACGGTGGCATCGTCCAGGCCCTCCGGCTCCAGGAAGATCTGATGGCTGTCGCGATCGCCGAAGCGAACCACTTTGTCCTCGATGGAGGGGCAATAGCGCGGGCCTCGGCCGCTAAGTCTTCCGCCATAGACCGCCGACTCCGAGAGATGCTCAGCGATGATCGCGTGGGTGGCCCGCGTGGTGGCGGTGACCCCGCACTGGATCTGAGGCGTGAGGATCGGTCCGGAAAGGAAGGAGAACGGTGTCGGCGGGTCATCCCCCGACTGCATGTCCAGGCAACTCCAGTCGATGGTTCGCCCATCCAGGCGCGGCGGCGTGCCGGTCTTCAGCCGCCCCATGGAGAGGCCCAGGCCATAGAGGCGGTCGGCCAGTCCGATGGCCGGCGCGTCGCCCAGGCGCCCGGCGGCGATCCGCTCGTCGCCGCGATGGATAACCCCCTTGAGGAAGGTCCCGGTGGTGAGCACCACCGCGCCGGCGCGATAGACGGCGCCGCTCGCGCCGACCACGCCAGCCACGCGCCCCGTCTCGACCAGTAGTTCCTCCACGGCCTCGGCGCGAATTTCCAGGCCGGCCTGTTCCGCGAGAGCCGCGCGCATGCCCTCCCGGTAGAGCCTGCGGTCGATCTGGGAGCGGGGACCGCGAACCGCCGGGCCCCGCGAGCGGTTGAGCAGGCGAAACTGAATGCCGGCCCGGTCGGCCACTCGCGCCATCAAGCCGTCAAGGGCGTCGATCTCCGCCACCAGATGGCCCTTGCCCAGGCCGCCGATGGCCGGATTGCAGGACATCTCCCCTATGGTTTCCAGCTTGTGGGTAAGCAGAAGGGTGGCGGCGCCCAGGCGCGCGGCCGCCGAGGCGGCTTCGCATCCGGCATGGCCGCCGCCGATCACAATTACATCCCAGTTCTTGGTCACGCGTGGGATCCTGGACACAACGCCGAAAAACACCCGGCGGGCGCGCGGAAGGCGGAGCGAATCTCATAGATCATCCGGCCGCGCCGGTCGAGCGACACGGGGTTTGTTTCACGTGAAACACATTCATTTGCCGATGCAAAAACTTGCGAAGACCCTCTCCAGAACATCCTCCACGCCCACGCGCCCGGTTATCCGCTCCAGGGCGCGCAGGGCGAGCCGGATGTCCTCCGCCACCAGTTCAGGATGGGCCAGATTGGCGAGGGCCCGGGCCAGACGACCGCGGCCCTCCGTCAACAGATCTCGATGCCGCGCGCGGGTCGCGGCGGGGAAATCGCCACCGGCCAGATCGCGGGTAACGCGCCGCTCAAGCCACTCGCCGATACCTACCGGCGCCCTCGTGACCGAGACATCGAGCCGTTCTACACCAAGGTCCCCCGCCCACCGACGCGCCGCGCCGCCATCGGCGCCCTCCGGCAGATCGAGCTTGTTCAACAGGCAAAGGTCTCCACGGCGAACTAGGGACGCGGCTTGCGCCCATGCCCCATCGCCGACGCTCCGATCGACGATCCACAGGCGCAGGTCGGCGCCTTCGGACCAGGCCCGGGCCCGCCGCACCCCCTCCAGCTCGATCGGATCGTCGCTGGCGCGAATTCCAGCCATGTCGGCCACGACCACCTGGTAGCCAGCCAGGATGAGGGGAACCTCGATGACATCGCGAGTGGCGCCGGCGGTCTCGGTGACGATGGCGGCGTCCCGCTCGGCCAGGGCGTTGAGCAGGCTGCTCTTGCCGGCGTTGGGCGCGCCGACGATGGCCACGCGATAGCCCTCGCGCACCCGCTGGCCGCGCGCCGCATCCCCCAGGGCGGCCTCCAGGTCGGCCAGCAGGTTTTCCAATGGCGCCCGGGCGCCTTCGGCCACCTCTGGACCCAGAGCCTCGTCGGGAAAGTCCACCGCCGCCTCAAGTTGGGCCAGGGCGTCGATGAGAGCCTCGCGCCAAGCCTCGTAGCGCCGGCCGAGAGCCCCCTCGAGTTGGCCCAGGGCCTGGCGCGCCTGGGCGGCGCTCTGGGCATCGACCAGGTCGCCAATCGCTTCGGCCTGGTCGAGATCGAGCTTGCCGTTTTCGAACGCGCGACGGGTGAATTCGCCCGGCTCGGCCAGCCTGAGCCCGGCGTCCAACAGGGCCGCGGTGACGCCATCGATGACGCCCGTCCCGCCATGCAGGTGCAGTTCGACGCAGTCTTCGCCAGTGTAGCTGGCCGGCCCAGGAAACCACAGCACCAGGGCGCGGTCGAGCTTGGTCCCGTCGGCGGCGCGCAAGAGGCGCACGGCGGCACGGCGGGGTTTTGGCGCGTCCACCCCAAGGATCTTCAGCGCCTCCCGCGTTCTCGGCCCCGACACCCGCAGGACCGCCACCGCCGCCCTGCCCGGCGCGGTAGCCAGGGCGAAGATGGTGTCGCTCATCCGCCCTTGGGCGAGGCCGGCCCCGCCGAGGCGGTCGCCGCCGTCATCAGCTTCATGAACTGCTCGGAGGCCTGGCCACCGAAGGCCATCCAGTTGCGCATCAACTCCTCGGGCGCGGCGGCGGTAAGGCCCGCGTCCATCCGCGCCTTCATTTCCTTGACCATTTGGTCGTTGAGCGCGCTGACATCGGGCAATCCCAGAAAGGCGCGCGCCTCGGCCGGCGTGCAATCGACTTCCAGTTTGGCTTTCATGGATTTGGGCTCCTCAGTCGTCTTGACGACTTTGTTATGGGCCAGGCGGCGTGTGGCGCGCTAGGTGTGGCGCGACATTCGCATCAAGCCAGGAGGCCGCGCCATGGGGGAGACCACCACCATTTCAACGCCGGATGGAAAGTTCAGCGCCTATGTGGCGCGGCCCGCGACCGCGCCCGCGCCGGCCATCGTGGTCATCCAGGAGATCTTCGGGGTCAATGAGGTGATGCGCGACATCGCCGACGACCTGGCCGAAGCGGGCTATCTGGCCATCTGTCCCGATCTCTTCTGGCGGATCGAACCAGGCATCGACATCACCGACCAGACCGACGCGGAGGTCAAGCGCGCCTTCGCCCTCTTCGCCGCCTTCGACGTGGACGCCGGCGTGCGGGACATCGCCGGCACGGTGGACGGCATCCGTTCCGATCCCTGGTGTTCGGGCCGCGTCGGGGCGGTGGGCTTGTGCCTGGGCGGCCTCCTCGCCTTCCTCACCGCCGTCCGAACCGACGCCGACGCCTGCGTCGCCTACTATGGCGTCGGAATCGAGCGCCACGTCGGCGAGGCGGACAAACTCGCCAAGCCTCTTCTCCTGCACATGGCCGCCGAGGACCAGTTCGTCCCCAAAGCGGCGCAGGAGGCTATTGTCGCGGCGTTGAAGGACAACCCGCAGATCGAGATTCACCGCTACCCCGGGCGCGACCACGCCTTCGCCCGCCAGGGGGGCGATCATCACCACGGGGCCGACGCCGCCCTCGCCTGGAGTCGCACCCTGGCCTTCTTCAGCGAAAATCTCTGATGCTGGCCGTTCGCGCCCGCCAGGCCGGCGGCCCGGAGGTTCTCAAGGTCGTCGATCTGCCGGTTCCCGTTCCCGCGCCCGGCCAGCTCCTGGTCCGCCACGAAGCGATCGGGCTCAACTTCATCGACACCTACCAGCGCTCCGGACTTTATCCGATGGCCTTTCCCGCCGTGCTCGGCCAGGAAGCGGCCGGCGTGGTGGAGGCCGTCGGCGAAGATGTGACGCGCTTTGCCATCGGCGAGCGGGTCGCCCACGTCGGCCAGGGCGGCGCCTATGCCGAGTTCCAGGCGGTCGCCGCCAACCGCGCCGCGCGGCTCCCGGACACCATTTCATTCGCGGTCGCCGCCGGCGCCCTCCTCAAGGGCATGACGGCCGAGTTCCTGCTGCGCCGCTGCCATGCCGTCGCCGCTGGCGAGACGATCCTCGTCCACGCCGCAGCCGGGGGCGTGGGGACGATCCTCGTCCAATGGGCAAAGGCGCTGGGCGCGCGGATCATCGGCACGGCTGGCACGGAGGAAAAGGCCGCCTTCGCCCGGTCCCTCGGCTGCGATGAGGTGATCCTCTACCGCGACGAGGATGTCGCCGCCCGCGTGCGAGAACTGACCGACTGCAAGGGCGTCGCCGTGGCCTATGATTCAGTGGGCAAGGACACCTTCGAGGCCACGCTTGGAAGTCTCGCCCGGCGCGGCGTCTTCGTCAGCTTCGGCAACGCCTCAGGGCCCGTCCCAGCCTTCGAGCCCCTGCGCCTCTCCCGCGCCGGCTCCCTCTTCTTCACCCGCCCGACCCTGTTCGAATACATCGCCACGACCGAAGAGCTCGACGCCAGCGCCGCCGCCCTGTTCGACATGATCGCCTCGGGCAAGATCAGGATCGAAATCGGCCAGACATTTCCGCTCTCCGATGCGCGGCGCGCGCATGAGGCGCTGGAAGGGCGGGCGACGACGGGGGCGAGCGTGTTGGTTCCGTAGGCGCCTTTAGGTATTCATCGACTGGAAGAAGTCGGCGTTGTTCTTGGAGTTACGCAGCTTGTCCAGCAGGAATTCGATGGCGTCCTGAGGGCCCATGGGGTTGAGGATCCGGCGCAGGACGAAGGTCTTCTGGAGCTGGTCGCGGGGGGTGATCAGCTCTTCCTTGCGGGTGCCGGATTTCAGCACGTCGATGGCCGGGAAGATGCGCTTGTCGGAGACCTTGCGGTCCAGGATGATTTCGGAGTTGCCGGTGCCCTTGAACTCCTCGAAGATCACCTCGTCCATCCGGCTGCCGGTATCGATCAGCGCCGTGGAGATGATGGTGAGCGAGCCGCCCTCCTCGATGTTGCGCGCCGCGCCGAAGAAGCGCTTGGGCCGCTGCAGGGCGTTGGCGTCCACCCCGCCGGTCAGCACCTTGCCCGAGGACGGCACGGTGGTGTTGTAGGCGCGGCCCAGGCGGGTGATATTGTCCAGGAGAATGACTACGTCGCGCTTGTGCTCGACCAGCCGCTTGGCCTTCTCGATGACCATTTCGGCGACCTGGACGTGGCGGGTGGCCGGCTCGTCGAAGGTGGAGGAGATGACCTCGCCCTTCACCGTGCGCTGCATGTCGGTGACTTCCTCGGGCCGCTCATCGACCAGGAGCACGATCAGGTAGCACTCGGGGTGGTTGGCGGCGAGCGACTTGGCGATGTTCTGCATCATGATCGTCTTGCCGACCCGGGGCGGGGCGACGATCAGGCAGCGCTGGCCTTTTCCTAACGGGGCGATGATGTCGATCACCCGGCCGGTGCGGTCTTTCAGGGTCGGATCGTCGATCTCCATGGTCAGCCGCTCGTCCGGATAGAGCGGCGTGAGGTTGTCGAAATGGACCTTGTGACGGACGTTGTCCGGGTTCTCGAAGTTGATCTGATCGACCTTGGTCAGGGCGAAGTAGCGCTCGCCCTCGCGCGGGGCGCGGATGCCGCCATCGACCGTGTCGCCGGTGCGCAGGCCGAAGCGTCGAATCTGCGAGGGGCTGACATAAATGTCGTCCGGGCCCGGCAGATAGTTCGCCTCGGGGCTGCGCAGAAAGCCGAAACCGTCCTGAACCACCTCCAGGGTGCCCGAGCCGAAGATCTCGACCCCCTCCTCGGCCGAAGCCTTGAGAATTGCGAACATCATGTCCTGTTTGAGCATGGCGTTCGCGTTTTCGATGTCGAACTGTTCGGCGAAGGCGAGCAGGTCGGCCGGCGATCTCTCCTTCAGCTCCTGCAGGGACATGCGAGTGAGGCCGAGCGCGGCGATCGCCTTGCTGGCCTCGGTGGACTCGGCCGGGCCGGGGCCGTTCGCCATCTCGATGGGGGCTTCATCGCCCGATGAGGTCGCTTCGATGTCGATGACGTCTGTCATTTTCACGGTAACTCTTGATAAGGAAATCCGAGCCTTCGGATGAGGGTCGGGC
>JALYTR010000363.1 GCA_030854165.1 Pseudomonadota bacterium
GGAAAGGCCGTCGATCGCGGTCCTGCCGTTCAGCCACCCGCCGGGTGCGCAGGAAACCGCCTATTTCGCCGAAGGCGTCGCCGAGGAGCTGATCGCCGGCCTGGCCCGATCGCGGCTGCTGGCCGTCACGCCCAGGCAGTCTTCCCTGACCTACGACGCTCAGGGCGCGGACTCGGCGCGGATCAGCGCCGATCTGGGCGTGGAGTACATTGTCCAAGGTCATGTTCGCCGGTTGGGCCAGATCGTGCGTGTGTCGGTGGAATTGGTCAACGGGCCGGAGGAAAAGACCGTCTGGTCGGCGCGCTACGACCGTTCCATCGACGATCTCTTCGCCGTGCAGGACGAGATCACCGCCAACATCGTCGGCGCCCTCGAACCGGCCCTGCTCGGCCATGAGGAAACCCAATCGCTACGGACGCGCAATCCGCGCCACTGGGACCTCTTCATGCGCGGCCGATGGCATTTCTGGCGCTCAACGATCGAGGACGGCGCCAAGGCCCGCGAATTCCTGCTCCAGGCCCTGGCGCTGGAGCCGGACGACCCACCGACCCTTTGCCTTCTCGCTCTATGCCATATGGGCGACGTGTGGGCGGGAGCGGCCAGGAACCCGGCCGAATCGATCGCCAAGGCGCACCGGATGGCGCTCAAGGCGGTCTCCCTGGATGGATCGGACGCCTTCGCGCACAACACCCTTGGCATCGCCCTCTCGCTGATGGGACGGATCGACCACGCCATGGCCGAACAGCGCCGGGCGCTTGAGCTCAATCCCTATCTGGCGGCGGCGGCTGGGGAACTGGGACGCCTGTTCGTCTTCGCCGACCGGCTGGAAGAGGCGATCGCCTATTCCGACCGGGCGATCGCCGCGAGCCCGAACGATCCGCACGTCTTTCTCTGGTTCCGAACCAAGGCGATCGCCTGTTTCATCGCCGAACGCCACATCGAGGCGGCGCGCCATGCCGCTGACGCCTGCGCGCGAAGCCCGCATCAGTTCTTCCTGCACTACTTCCTGGCCGCCTGCCACGCCGCCGCCGGCAACCTGGCGCAGGCCAAGATCGCCTTGGCCGAGGGCCGGCGCCTGCAACCGCGCTATACTCTGGAAATGCTGCACCTGGGCCATCCGTTCACCAATCCCGAACAATTCGACCGCCTTGTCGGCGCGTTGAAGGCGGCCGGCTGGGAGCCTTGAACGTCTAGCTGCGGCCCCCTAGGCTTCACGCGCCAAAATGGGAAGGGAACGAACATGGTCGAGGGCGCGGGGCCGCGGAAGATCGCCATCCTGGGCGGGGGCATCGCCGCCCTCGCCACCGCCTTCGAACTGACTAGCCAGAGCGGCTGGAAAGACCGCTTCGACATCACCCTTCATCAGATGGGCTGGCGCCTGGGCGGCAAGTGCGCCTCTTCGCGGGGACCGAACGGGCGGATCGAGGAACATGGCATCCACGGTTTCCTTGGCAGCTACTACAACGCCCTGCCTCTGATGGCGGCCTGCTACGCCGAACTCGGGCGCGCGCCGGGCGCGCCGCTGGCCACCTTCGAAGCGGCGTTCCAGCCGGAAAATTTCGCCCTCATGTGGGAATGGCGCGACAAGGCCCTGCGCCAGTGGCCGCAGGTGTTTCCCACCAATGGGCTATCGCCCGCCGATGGGACCTTTTTCGCTTCGATCGAGCGCCTTGTCGCGGGATCGATCGAGTTTCTAGGGCATCTGCTGGACCAAACTCACCCCAGGCTGCTCAGCGTCGATTCCCTGCTGGTCGCCAAAGGGCGCGAACTGCTGGCGCAAGCGTCCGCCTCCTTGGCTCAGGATCTCGCCGCCGGCCCGGCCCACCCGCTTCTGGACGTCGTGGAACGCGGGTCGGCCTGGCTCGGCGGCCTTCTCCTGCATCTGATCGAGGACGACGATGAATTGCGCCATGCCTTCATCGTCGTCGATTATATCGCCGTGCTCATCCGCGGCCTGTTGAAGGACAACGTCGCCGCCAACGGCTTCGACGCGCTCGACGACCAGAACTGGAGCGACTGGCTGGCGAGCCACGGGGCCCATCCCTTGACGCTTGCTTCCTCCCTGGCCTTCACCACCATCAATCTTTCCTATCAATACCCCGCTGGCGACACCGCCCTGTCGCCCCAGATGGCGGCTGGCTGCTACCTTCACTGGACCCTGCGCTCGTTCGCCTTCATGGGGTCCATGGTCTGGCATTTCGCCGCCGGCACCGGCGAGACGGTGATCGCGCCGCTCTACGCGGTGCTCGAAAGGCGGGGGGTGAAGTTCGAGTTCTTCCACAAGGTCGAGGCCCTGCGCCTCGCCGCCGACGGCCGGTCGGTGGCCGCCGTGGACATCGCCGTCCAGGCGACCCTGAAGGACCCCGCCGCCGGCTATCGCCCGCTGATCGAGGTCAAGGGCCTGCCAAGCTGGCCGGCCGCGCCCGACTTCGACCAGATCGTCGAAGGCGCCGCCCTGCGCGCCGCCCAGGTCGATCTGGAATCCTATTGGACTCCGTGGACGGCGCCGGTTCGCGCCACCCTCGTCGCCGGCCAGGACTACGACGAACTCGTGTTCGCCATTTCCATCGGCGCCGTCCCCTATTTGTGCGCTGAATTGATGGAGGCCAATCCGGCGTGGCGGGCCATGGTGGCCGGCATTCCCGCCCTGCTGACCCAGACCATGCAGATCTGGCTCGCCAAGGACCTCTACGAGCTTGGGTGGAACATGCCCCTGGCGCCGGGCGATACGGTGATTGCCGCCACCTATCTCAATCCCTTCGACGGCCAGGTGGAATTTCGCTTCCTGATCCCGTTCGAGGATTGGCCCGCCGACGCCGAGCCCAAGGGCCTGTGGTATTTCTGTGGTCTTATGGCCGAAGACGGGCCGCAACCGCCGTTCACCGATCACGACTATCCCCGGCGCCAGCACGACCGCGTCAAATACCAGGCGATCCAGTATCTGCAGGCGGGCATCGGGACCCTGCTGCCGGGCGCCACGCCAGGCGCGGTCAACCCTCCGGGCGACCCGGCCGGGTTCGACTTCAGCCTGCTGGTGGACACCCGCGCCGTCCTCGCCGCCGGGGTGGCGCGATTCGACAGCCAGTTCTGGCGGGCCAACATCGATCCCACCGAACGCTACGTCGCCTCGCCGCCCGGCAGCACCCGCTGCCGGCTGAAGGCCTGGGGATCGGG
>JALYTR010000364.1 GCA_030854165.1 Pseudomonadota bacterium
GGTCGGCGAAGTCGCAGCGGGTGGCGATTTCCAGATTGAACAGCACCGCCTTCTGGCCGTGGTTGACCAGATCGACATCCTCGTGAAGGCCGCCGCTGAGGCATCGCCCGATGGTCAGGCCGAGGGTCCCGGCCGGCACCTTGCCGATCTCGGTGTCCAGGTCGGGGTTGGTCAGGAAAATCCGCGAGGCGTAGTAGGCGATGTTGCCGCTGTTCAGGAGGCGCCAGGGCTGGCCGTCGGCCGAAATCTGCCAACTCGAGATCACCCGGGTGTCTGAGTGGTAGAAACCCTTGTCCGTCGGCCACGGAATCTGGCCGTCCTGGTCGGTGATGAGGACGGCGTAGCCCTGGTTGATCGCCAGGCGTGGCGGCCCGACGGTGACTTCCAAATCCATGAAACACCTTCTTCAAGCGAGGGTCGCGCCGCCCACACGCCAACGCTCCGCGGGCGAGTAGGTTTCCGCGGCACGCAAAGCGCCGATTGAGCCCGCGCCGCCGGATTGCTAAAATGACGGCCGCATTTGTGTTTTCACGCCTACAATCGGGGGAACAGCCATGGAAGTCGATGCGGACAGGCTCGGCGCCCTGATGGAGAGGGTGATCGGCGACATGGGCGCGGCCATGTCGGGCGCGTTGGTGGTGATCGGCGACAAGCTCGGCCTCTACGAGGCGCTGGCCGAGGGTGCGGCGACGCCGGGCGAACTGGCGACGCGGACCGACTGCGCCGAGCGCTATGTGCGCGAATGGCTCGCGGCCCAGGCGGCCGGCGGCTACGTTCAGTACGACAAGACGAGCGGCAAGTTTTCATTGTCACCCGAGCAGGCGCTGGTGTTCGCCACCGAGGGTGGCCCGGCCTTCATGGCCGGCGGCTTCGAAATCGTCGCCGCGGCGTTCCGAGACGAACCCAAGGTCACCGAAGCTTTCCGAACCGGCGAGGGCGTGGGCTGGCACGAACACGACGCCTGCCTGTTCCGCGGCACCGAGCGATTCTTCCGCCCCGGCTACAACGCCAATCTGGTGTCGTCCTGGATTCCCGCCCTCGACGGCATGGAGGCGCGATTGAAAGCCGGGGCGCGGGTGGCCGATGTCGGCTGCGGGCACGGCGCTTCCACCATCGTCATGGCCCAGGCCTATCCCAACTCGCGGTTCTTCGGCTTCGACTACCACCCCGCCTCGATCGAGCGGGCGCGCGAGGCGGCGGAACAGGCGGGGGTCGGCGAGCGGGCGACCTTCGAGGTGGCGGCGGCCAAGGGGTTCGGCGGCGAGGCCTACGACATGGTCTCCATCTTCGACGCCCTGCACGACATGGGCGATCCGGTGGGGGCGGCGCGGCACATCAAGGACAAGTTGACCCCCGACGGCGCATGGCTTCTGGTCGAGCCGTTCGCCAACGACGAACTCATCGACAACCTCAACCCGCTCGGGCGCCTGTGCTACGCCGTCTAGACGATGATCTGCACACCCGCCTCGCTGAGCCAGGAGGTTGGTTTGGCTCTCGGCGCCCAAGCCGGCGAGGCGCGGTTGCGAAAGGTGACGCAGGCCGCCGGCTTCACCCGCTTCCGCCGCGCCGCCGAAACGCCGGTCAACCTGATCTTCGAGGTCAGGCCATAGGGACCGCGGACGGCCGGCGCGATATTCCGTTCAGCCCGTCGATCGCCGCATGGCTATTCCGCGGCCATCAGCCTCATCGGCGGCGCTCGCCCGGCCAGGATGGGCTCAAGCAGATGATGGGCTATGTGCCTGACCACGGGAGGACACACGCCGTCCCCAGCGACATGATAGGCGTCGTTGTATCGGGCCGGCAGCCTGTAGTCGTCAGGCAACCCCATCAAGCGCGCGGCCTCGCGCGACGAGAGCAGGCGCGAGCGCACACGGTCGCCCTCGACAACAAGGATCGTCTGTCGGCTCGACCCGCCGGCGGGGGTGCGAAGGCATCCGGCCACGCCATCGAAGCGAACCTCGGCCCGCTGTCTTTTGACGCCGTCCGCGTCGGGGCGGGTGCGCTTATAGACGCCGCCCACAATCCTGCGGCCTGCCTGTTTCGCGGCCTCGACCTTCGTCCTGTTCAACGACGACATCATGCCCAAAAGACGCGTCGTTTCATCCGGGGTGTGCCACCTCGCATCGCGCGGCCGTTCCTCCATAAGATCGGACAGCGCGGCGTTTCGCACCGAAGGCATTGGTAGACGCCACCAGACCCATTTTCTCTTCGCCGCCGCCGATAGGCCACCATAGGCGCCGACCAGAGCCTTCGGGCGCCAATCCGTTGACGGCGTGGTCTCGGTCAATTCGGCCGGAATCGAGAGGTTTGCCGCCACCGCTACGAAGATCACGCGCGGACGGCTTTGCGGCACGAAGTGGATGGCGTCGATTGCAAAAGCCCCAAACCTGTATCCGGAGCCGCCCAACGCCGCCCCGATGGCCGCGAAGTCCTTTCCCCCACGCGAGGTAAGGACGCCATACACGTTCTCAAGCGCGATGACCCGGGGCGCGCGACCTTCCACCTTCAGCTTCCCAATAAGCGCCCAAAAGGGCCAGAAGGACCCTGACCGAGTCATCCCCACACCGGCGGCGCGACCCAACCCAGCGTGGTCGCCGGCGAGGGAGAGATCCTGGCAAGGGAACGACGCCCAAGCCAAATCCGCCGCTTCCGGCAAATCGGATGGGGTCAATTTCGCCACGTCTCCGCAAACAAGATGATCCGCGCCCCAGTTCGCGGCATAGGTCGCGGCCTTCATCGGGTCGATGTCATTTGCGAGAAGGCAGCGCCACTTTTCGCCGAGCCCAGCGCGTGCCATGCCGCCGCCGGCGAAGAACTCGTAGTAGGTCAGCGCCCCGCCATTCATCGCCGTGACCCATCGCTTTCGATATGGAACATTTAGGGAATCCTAGACGTTCGTTCGCAGTCCCTCAACACGCATTCCGTCGGGGCGAACTTGAGGACGGCTTGACGCTTTTGCCTCCCCATTCCCCAGGGCGCACGATCCGTTCACGCCATCTCGGCGGCCCGATCGATCAGATCGGTGAGATTCTGCCGGAGCTGGTCCAGCGCGAAAGCGAGGGCGAACACGCGGCCGAGGGCGTCGTCGGCCAGATCGCGGGTCAGGCCGGAGCGGCGCAGGGCGGTCACCGCCGCCTCGAAGGTCGCGACGGCCGCCTCCAGAC
>JALYTR010000365.1 GCA_030854165.1 Pseudomonadota bacterium
CCTGTCGACATAGACGAGGAAATAATATAAGCCCGAAACCATGTCGTCGGACTCCAGCATGGCCTTGGCGGCGGCGAAGGCGTCGGCCGGATCGGCCGGCGGCGGCGCGCTGGCGGCGGTCTGATCGGCGTCGGGGGGCGGCGGCGGTGGAGGGGCCGCCTGGGCGGCGATCTTCTGGTCCATCGCCGCCACTTCGTCCTTGAGGGTGGCGTTCTGGGCCCGCAGGTCCAGGGTTTCCTGGCGCGCCTGGTCGAGATCGTGCCTGACCACCTCCATCTGGCCGTTGAGGCGCGCCAGGGTCTGGTCCAGATCGTTCAGGTGATCGGTGAGGGCGGCGATCTGGCCCTGGGTGTCGGCGGGCTGGACCACCACCGGCTGACCCGTCTCGCGACCCTGAAAGACGATGGCGCGCAGTTCCTTCACCACTTTTTCCATCCGGTCGAGGCGTTTGGCCGAGTGGTCGTCGAGGGAATCGTCCAGGGCGGTCTGGGCGGCGACATGGCCGGCCAGGGCCAGGGCGCAGGCGACCCCCGCGAGGGCCGCCAGGCGGCGGTCAAGGCTCATGACGCCGCGCCTGGTGGTGCGACTCAAACGGATGCTCCGCATCCGATTTGAAAAGTCGCACCACAAGTGTTTGATTCTAGTGGATCGAACCACAAACGGATGAAGAGCCATCCGTTTTCTACGATCCACTAGCGCGCCCCCTCGGTGATCGCGGTGTGGGCGTTGCGGTTGTGAGCCTGGGCCTCCTCGCCGCCGGAGGTGTCGATGGGGTGCTCCTTGCCATAGGAGACCGTCTCGATGCGGCCGGCGGAAACACCAGCCCCCATCAGATACTCGCGCACCGTATTGGCCCGCCGCGCGCCCAGGGCGAAATTGTATTCCCGGGTGCCCAGTTCGTCGCAATTGCCCTCGATGCGGACGTGGACGGCGGGATAGCGGGCGAGCCAGGCGGCCTGGGCGTCGAGGATGGGATGGGCGTCGGTCCGCAAGGTGTATTGATTGAAGTCGAAATAGACCCGGTCGCCGGCGTTGATCACGAAGTCGCGCGCCGAGCCGGGGATGGGAACGCCCGATTCCTGGCTCTCGGTGACCGCCCCGGGGGGCGGAACGCCGGCCTGGCGATAGGGCGGCGGCGGCGGGTATCGTGGCGTCTCGGCGGTCGCCGCCGGCCCCATGGGCTTGGGATGCGAGGCGCAGGCCGCCACGGCGAGCAGCGCCAGGGCCGCCGCGGTCAGTCGAGCGGTTCGGGGAAAGGGAAGATTCATCGCCGACTCCTTGTGTCAGGGTCCCTTGTGTCAGGGTTCCTTCGGGGTTTTGAGACCGTCGCGCCGCCCCGCGATATCAGTCACCCAATCAGGTTAACGCCAAAAGAAATTCAAATGTGACCATGACGTGGCGCCCTGACCGAGCGCGCGGGGATTCTCAGTGCAACAGAGGCGACCAGGCCGGGTCGGAGGCTCCAAGGGGATAGGCGGCGGCGTGGGCGGCGCGACCGGAAATGTCCACCGTCCACAGGTGGGCGCCCGAACCCCGCGACTGGCGGGAGAACATGATCGTGCGACTGTTGGGCGCCCAGGTCGGCCCCTCGTCGAGATAGCTCTCGGTCAGCAGGCGCTCGGCCGAGCCGTCGGGGCGCATCACGCCGATATGAAAGGCGCCGCCCTCTTGCTTGGTGAAGGCGATCAGCTTGCCGTCCGGGCTCCAGACCGGGGTGGTGTAGCGCCCCGAGCCGAAGGAGATGCGGTGGGCGCCCGAGCCGTCGGCTCCCATCACATAGAGTTGCGGCGCGCCGCCCCGGTCGGAGTTGAAGACGAGCTGGCTTCCGTCCGGTGAGAAGGAGGGCGACGTGTCGATAGCCGGGTCGGCGGTCACTCGCGTGGCCGCGTGGCTGCCCAGATCCATCACATAGATGTCGGTGTTGCCTTGTCTTTCCACCGAGAAGGTCACCTTGCGCCCGTCCGGCGAGAATCGGGGGGCGAAGACCATGCCGGGAAAATGGCCCAGGGTCTCCTGGCGGCCGGTCTCGATGTTGAGCAGATAGAGGTTCGAACCTGTCGGCCTCAGGGCCATGTAGGTGATCTCCCCGCTGTCGGCCGAGAACCTTGGGGTGAAGACCAGAAATGAACCGTCGGTCAGATAGCTGGGGTTGGCGCCGTCCTGATCCATGATCGCCAGGCGGCGGATCGGCTTGGCCCGCGTGCCGCTTTCGGCGACGAACACCACCCGGGTGTCGAAATAGCCCGGCGCGCCGGTGAGCTTTTCATACACCGCGTCGGAGATCTTGTGGGCGACGCGGCGCCAGTTTTCCGGCGTCGAAGTGAACTCGAGGCCCAGAAGCTGCTCGCCGGCGTAGACATCCCACAGGCGGAAATTCACCTTCAGGCGGCCGTCGGCGTCGCTCACTACCTGGCCGGTGAGGAGGGCCTGGGCGGCGATGGCCTTCCAGGCATCGAAGCGCGGCTGGACGTTGATGTCGCCGATCTGTTCCTGAAAACCGGCCGGATCGAGGGGCCTGAACAGGTCCGAACCGCCCAGATCGCCGGCCACCACCTGGGATATCTGCCCACCGACGGCCGGGCCGCCGAAGGC
Organism: Pseudomonadota bacterium; assembly: GCA_030854165.1. GTDB lineage: Bacteria > Pseudomonadota > Alphaproteobacteria > Caulobacterales > Caulobacteraceae > Acaudatibacter. The sequence goes on from JALYTR010000365.1 coordinate 2,593, forward strand.
CGGAATGGCGATGGGGAGTGGCTGGGTGGCCCCTTGATCGACGTTGATGACGAGCTCCGCCCGCGCGGTGAGCGGCGCGAGGCCGGCCACCAGCGCCAGGGCGAACATCGCGGCGATCAGGGTGTGGAAGCGCATGGTCTTCGGTTTCCTACTCAAAGGTTACGGTTCGCCGGCGCAAGGCCAGGGGCAAGATGCATGCATACCCTAACGCCCCTCGCACGCCTTCTTGGCGTCGAAGTTCACCGTGAAGCTCTTGCCGCGATAGGGGGCGGCGTAGGGCTCGGCCTGGTGAACCGCGTCGATGGCCCGGCGGGCGGCGGCGAACACCACCGGATCGGACGAGGCGCCCCGATCGGTGACGCGGCCGACCACCTGTCCGTCCTCGCCCACCGCGAACTTCACCGGCACGACGACACCCGAGCCGCCCTCCACGCCACAGTTGGGGTTCCACAACCGTTCGAGAAGTTGCTGGAGGCCCTGCAGGTCGCTCTGCGAGACGCCCTGGCCGGCGTCCACGCGGGCCTGAGGCGCGGTCTCGGCGCGCGCTGGGCCGCGG
>JALYTR010000366.1 GCA_030854165.1 Pseudomonadota bacterium
GTACTGGATCAGATAGACCTTGCCCCCGGCGGGTGTGATTTTCACGCCAAAGCCCCTGAGCGCATCGTCCCAGAAGATGCGCTCCTCGGGCGCCGCCTCCTTTGCCTCCACGAACGCCTGTGAGAGCCGAACCTGCGCCATGGCTTGCCTCAACCGACCCTTTGATTGGTCGGGTTGTATGGTAGCGCGGTTCCGCCAGTAAGCCAATAGTAAGCCACTTTTTCGGGAAAGATGGGGTGTAAGGAGACGATCAGAGAGGGAAAATTACCATACTTTTACCATACTTTCCGCGCTTTAGGTGGTCTTCTCCCATAGCGGACGCAGGGTATGACCTATAACTCTTAATCAGCGGGTCGTAGGTTCGAGCCCTACTGCGCCCACCATTTTTCCTTAAGATCTTTTCCTCCGTCTCGACCGCGCCCACACTACCCCTGGAAAACCTTTGAGCGGAACGAGGGGTTCGCCCGCGTAACCCCACTCGGGGGTCTCGTCGATGGCGATGTGATAGAGCGGCTCGCGGCCCACCCCGGCGTCGAACAAGGCGCGGGGGATGTTGACCATCTGGGGGGAGTGGGCGCGCACGTAGAAGACCGGGGCGCCGCAGCGGGCGCAGAAATGGCGCGTCGTGCGGGTCGAGGGGTCCTCGAAGCGGGTCAAGGCGTCGGCCCCCGCCGTGATGCGAAAGCGGCTCTTCCAGCTTCCCACATAGGTCGCGCAGGCGGCGCCGTGGGCGCGGCGGGTGGCGGGCGAATGATCGTGCCAGGCCCAGCGGGCCGGAACGTCGATCTCGAAGCGCACCTGGCCGCACAGGCATTGGCCGCGCGCGACCGTCGCCGGCGTGTTTCTTGTTTTCCCAACCCCTGTTTCGCTCACCTTCAACCTCGACCTTCAGCGCCAATGCGCCTGCCTAAGAGTCCGTTTGGAAATTCACCGCGCCTTATCGAGCCACGCCCGGCCCTCGCCCCCGTCCTTCACGGGGGAGAGGGTTGGGTGAGAGGGTCGAGCCGACGCGACGCTCTATCAGGCAAGGTTTCGTGGCTCGCCAACACCCCTCACCCTGCCCTCTCCCCGCACGCGGGGCGAGGGTTGAAAGCGCCGAGAACCGGGCTACCGAGGAATTTCCAAACGGACTCTAACCTGTTTGGCCGCCGGACGCCCCCGCGGCGGGCGCCGGCCGGCTGTGACCCGCGGCGGCTTCATTGCCGTGGCGGCGAAGGCGGCGCTGGCGTAAACGGACCCTGGTTTCCAGTTTGACGCGGCGCGAGGCGAGAGCAATGACCATGATCGGCGCGGTGAAATCGGCGGTAGCGGGATCGTCCCAGCCGCGTCCCCGCGACGCCCTGGCGGCCATTTCGCCCTATCAACCGGGCATGACGCCGGACCTGGCGCGACGGCGCTTCGGCGGCGTGGATTTCGCCAAGCTGTCCAGCAACGAAAACCCCCATGGCCCCAGCCCCCGTGCGATCGCGGCGGCGACTGCCGCTCTGGGTCAGGCGGAATTCTATCCCGACTCCACCTCGGCGGCCCTGCGCGGGGCGCTGTCGAAGCATCTGGGCGTCGATTCGAACCGCATCGCCACGGGCCCCGGATCGGAAGCCCTGATCGACTATTTCTTCCGCGCCTATCTGGAACACGGCGACACGCTTCTTCTCTCGCGGCCGACCTTTCCCAGCTACGACATCTTCGCCCTGTCGGCGGGGGCGCGGATCGTCGATGTCCCACGCACGGCGACTTTCGACCTGGACGTGGGCGCGCTCACAATCGCCCTGCGCCAGGCGCCCAAGGCGCTGACCCTGTGCACGCCCAACAACCCGACCGGCAACCAGACCTCGCGGCGCGATATCGAGGCGATCCTCGCGGCGACGCCGCTTTCCACCCTGATCCTGTTCGACGAGGCCTATTTCGAGTTCCAGGACGAGGCGAGCGCCCTGGATCTGCTGGAGGCGTGGGGCGGCGTCTTTCTCCTGATACGGACGTTTTCGAAGGCTTACGGATTGGCCGGCCTGCGGGTGGGCTACGGAATCGCCTCCAGCCCCGAGGTGGTCGCCGCCCTCGACCGGCCGCGCCCCGCCTTCAACATCGCCGGCCCCTCCCAGGCCGCCGCCGTGGCCGCCCTGGCCGACCAGGTTCACTTGCGCGCCGCCGTGGCCGACATCGCCGGCGAGCGGGGCCGGATCGAGCGGGCGCTGGATGCGGCGGGCATCGTCCACACCCGCTCCTGGGCCAATTTCGTCTTCGTGCGCTGCGACGCGCCCCTGGAGCAGGCCTTCGATCGCCTGCTGGCGGCGGGCCTGATCGTGCGGCCGATCCCGGTCCGGGGCGAAGCCTGGCTGCGGATCACCGTCGGCAAGGCGGCCGACAACGACCGGTTGCTGGCCGAACTTGTTGACGCGATTCGGTGATGGCCGGCGACGAGCATAGGGCGCCTTCCCCCGCCCCCTTCACCGCTTCGCGGTCCCCCTCCCCCGCTGCGCGGAGGAGGATTGAGACGAACGCGCCCGACCCCAACATCGATTGGCGCAAGGTCGCGTGGCTGGTCCAGGTCTCCCGCGCCCTGGATGCGCTGGAAGAGACGGTTCTGGTTCCCGAGAAGAAGGTGCTCTACCAGTTCTCGGCGCGGGGGCACGATATGGCGCAGGTGCTGCTGGGCGCGCGCCTCACCGATCCCAACGACGCGGCGTGCGGCTACTACCGTTCGCGGCCCCTGCTCCTGGCGCTGGGGGTCGAGATCGCCGACGCGTTGGGGTCCTCCATGGCGCGGGCCGGCGGCTATTCGGACGGGCGGGACATCGGGGCGGTGTTCAACTTCCCCAACCCGGCCGGCGCCTCGGCCCTGCCCATGTGCGGCGGGGTGGGATCGCAGTACACCCCGACCGCCGGCTGGGCGCAGGCGGTGGAATACCACCGCACGGTGCTGAACGATCGCGCCTACGACAAGGCGATCGGCGTGGTGCTCGGCGGCGACGCCTCGGTGGCCACCAACGGCTTCTGGTCGGCCCTGACCATGGCGACCACCCTGGCTTTGCCGATGCTGTTCTACATCGAGGACAACGGCTGGGGCATCTCCGTGCCCGGAAGCCTCCAGACGCCGGGGGCGGACATCGCCGCCAACCTGGCCAGCTTTGCCGGCCTGACCGTGCTTTCCG
>JALYTR010000040.1 GCA_030854165.1 Pseudomonadota bacterium
TGGGCCTGGCCGGCGGCCGGAAGACCGCGACCGGGGTGTGGAGCACCGACTCCTCGGTGCTGGAAAACCTGGCCGCCCAGGGCCACGCCCTGCCCCGCGTCCTGCTGGACTGGCGCCAGCTCTCCAAGCTCAAGGGCACCTACACCGAAGCCCTGGCCGCGGCGGTGAGCGAGCGGACGGGACGGGTCCACACCTCCTACGCTCTGGCCTCGACGACCACCGGCCGGCTCTCCTCCTCCGATCCCAACCTGCAGAACATACCCATCCGCACCGAGGAAGGCCGCAAAATCCGCGCCGCCTTCATCGCCGAGCCGCGCCATCTGCTGATCAGCGCCGACTACAGCCAGATCGAGCTGCGGCTCCTGGCCCACATCGGCGACATCGCCCAGCTGAAGCGCGCCTTCCGCGAGGGGCTGGACATCCACGCCATGACCGCCTCGGAGATGTTCGCCGTGCCGGTGGAGGGCATGCCGGCCGAGACCCGCCGCCGCGCCAAGGCGATCAACTTCGGCATCGTCTATGGCATCTCGGCCTTCGGCCTGGCCAACCAGCTCGGCATCCCCCAGGAGGAGGCGGGGGCCTACATCAAGACCTATTTCGAGCGCTTCCCCGGCATCCGCGCCTATATGGACGCCACGCGCGCTTTGGTGCGCGAACAGGGGTATGTGACCACTGTGTTCGGGCGGCGAGTAAACATCCCGATGATCCGCTCCAAGTCGGTCGCCGAGCGCCAGTTCGCCGAGCGCGCCGCGATCAACGCCCCCATCCAGGGGGCGGCCGCCGACGTCATGCGCCGCGCCATGATCCGCATGCCGGCGGCGCTGGCCGAAGCCGGCTTGACCGCCCGCATGCTATTGCAGGTCCACGACGAACTGGTCTTCGAGGCCCCGGAAGCGGAGGCGGCCGCCGTCTGCGCCCTCGCCCGCTCTGTCATGGAACGCGCCGCCGAACCGGCGGTGAGCTTCTCCGTCCCCCTGGTGGTCGAGGCGCGGGCGGCGGCGAATTGGGACGAGGCGCATTAGGGCGAACTCGACCTTCGGAACCGCCGCTCACGTCGCCCGTTGCTCCCTCGCGGCCACGCGCCCTGGGAATCCGCGCATTGCGCGCGCCCCTCTCATCGGGCTATTCCAAGCGTCACCGTGGCATTTAAAGGCGGAGCAGACCCATCATGACGGCGCAGGCTGAAGCCCCCCTGGCGGAGAGGGCCAAAGAGGCCGGGGCGAAGCCGCAGGAGAAGACTCTCGACCAGCTTTCCATCGACACCATCCGCACCCTGACGATCGACGCGGTGGAGAAGGCTCAGTCGGGACACGCCGGCGCGCCCATGGCCATGGCCCCGGTGGGCTACACCCTGTGGAACCGCTTCCTCACCTACGACCCCGACCATCCGGCGTGGCCGAACCGTGATCGCTTCGTCCTGTCGGCCGGGCACGGCTGCATGCTGCTCTACGCCCTGCTGCATCTGGCCGGCGTCAAGCGCCTGGACAAGCATGGCAAGGTGACCGACGCCCAGGCGGTCAGCCTGCACGACATCGAGACCTTTCGCGAACTGGGCAGCCGATGCCCGGGCCATCCGGAATACGGCCACACCACGGGGGTGGAAGTCACCACCGGTCCGCTCGGCCAGGGCGCCGGCAACAGCGTCGGCATGGCGATGGCGCAGCGCTGGCTGGCGGCCCGCTTCAACAAGCCGGGCGCCGCCCTTTTCGACTACAATGTCTACGCCCTGTGCAGCGACGGCGACCTCATGGAAGGGGTGGCGAGCGAAGCGGCGTCCCTGGCCGGCCACCTGCGGCTATCCAACCTGTGCTGGCTCTACGACGACAACACCGTGACCATCGAGGGCCATACCGAGCTGGCCTTCACCGAGGATGTGGCCGAGCGGTTCCGGGGGTATGGCTGGGCGACGCATCAAGTCGATGACGCCAACGACTGCGAAGCCCTGGCGCGGGCCATCGAGAGCTTCCAGGCGACCGACGACCGGCCGACCCTGATCGTGGTCAAGAGCGTCATCGGCTACGGCTCGCCGCACAAGCAGGGCACCTCCAAGGCGCACAGCGACCCCCTGGGCGACGATGAGGTCAAGCTGACGAAAGAGGCCTATGGCTGGCCGCCGGACGCCCAATTCCTGGTTCCGGACGGGGTGCGCGAACACCTGATCGCCAGCCTGCGCGGGAGGGGCGGCAAGGCGCGGGCGGCGTGGGACGCGACCTTCAAGGCCTATCGCGGCGCGCACGGCGATCTGGCCGGCGAACTGGAATCGATGTGGGCCGGCAAGCTCCCCAAGGGCTGGGACGGCGACATCCCGACGTTCCCGGCCGACGCCAAGGGCATCGCCACCCGCGAAGCCTCGGGCAAGGTGCTGAACGCCATCGCCCCGCGCCTGCCGTGGCTGATCGGCGGTTCGGCCGATCTCTCCCCCTCCACCAAGACGCGCCTGGAATTCGACGGGGCGGGCGATTTCGAACCGCGCGGCTACGGCGGGCGCAACCTGCATTTCGGCGTGCGCGAGCATGTCATGGGCTCGATCGCCAACGGCCTGGCGGTCTCCAAGCTGCGCGCCTACACCGGCACCTTCCTGATCTTCAGCGACTATATGCGCCCGCCCACCCGCCTGGCGGCGCTGATGGATCTGCCGGTGGTGTTCGTGTTCAGCCACGATTCCATCGGCCTGGGTCAGGACGGCCCCACCCACCAGCCCATCGAGCAACTCGCCGCTCTGCGCGCCATCCCGAATATGCTGACCTTCCGCCCGGCCGACGCCAACGAGACAGCAGAAGCGTGGCGGATCATCCTCGCTCAGAACGTAAAGCCGGCCTGCCTTGTTCTGACCCGCCAAGCCCTGCCGACCGTCGATCGCAAAACCCACGCCCCGGCCGCGGGCGTGGCGCGCGGCGGCTATGTCCTGGCCGGGGGCGGGGATGAGACCCCCCAGGTGATCCTGATCGCCAGCGGCAGCGAGGTTTCCTTGTGCCTGGCGGCCCGCGAGACCCTGGCCGCCGACGGTGTGAAGGCGCGCGTGGTTTCGCTACCGTGTTGGGAGCTGTTCGAGTCCCAGGACAAATCCTATCGCCACAAGGTTCTGCCGCCGGCGATCACCGCGCGGGTTACGGTGGAAGCGGCCGCACCGCTAGGCTGGGATCGCTACGCCGGTCCGACCGGCGAGATCATCGCCATGCGAAGCTTCGGCGCCTCGGCCCCGATCGGCGATCTGATGAAGCATTTCGGATTCACCGCCGAGCACGTCCACAAGGCGGCCCTGAAGCAGATCGGGGGCGCCGGCCGATGACCAATCCGCTGCTTGCCCTGGGCGAGGCCGGCCAGGCGGTGTGGCTGGACTATCTGCACCGCAAAATCCTCGAAGACGGCGAATTGAAACGCCTGATCGACGAAGATGGCCTCAGGGGCATGACCTCCAATCCGTCGATCTTCGAAAAGGCCATCGGCGAGGGCGACGCCTACGACGCCCGCCTCAAAAGCCTGATCGAGGCGGACGACGCTCAGGTGGGCGACCTCTACGAGCGGCTGGCCATCGCCGACATCCAGGACGCCGCCGACCAGTTCCGCCCTCTATACGACCGCCTGAAAGGCGCCGACGGCTATGTGAGCCTGGAGGTCTCGCCGTACCTCGCCATGGATACCGACGCCACCATCGCCGAGGCGCGGCGCCTGTGGCGGGCGGTGGATCGGCCCAATGTGATGATCAAGGTGCCGGGGACGAAACCCGGCGTGCCCGCCATCCGCGCCTTGATCGGCGCGGGGATCAACGTCAACGTCACGCTGCTCTTCGGCATCGACGCCTATCTGGCCGTGGCCGACGCACACATGGCCGGCCTCGAAGCGCTGAAGACGGCCGGCGGCAATGTGTCGAAAGTTCATGGCGTCGCCAGCTTCTTCGTCAGCCGCATCGACGGCGTGATCGACAAGACGATTGACGAACGCCTGAAAACCGCGACCGGCGAGGTGGCCGAAACCCTGAAATACCTGCGCGGCAAGGTCGCCATCGCCAACGCCAAGCTGGGCTACCAGCGCTATCTCGAACTCATCGCGACCCCGCGCTGGCAAGCCCTCGCCGCAGCGGGCGCGGCGCCCCAGCGGCTCCTGTGGGCGTCCACGGGGACCAAGGATCCGGCCTATTCCGATGTTCTCTATGTCGAGACCCTGATTGGGCGCGACACCGTCAACACCATGCCGCCCAAGACCATGGACGCCTTCCGCGACCATGGGCAGGTGCGCCCGAGGCTCGCCGAGGGTCTGGATGCGGCGCGGGCGGTGATCGAGGGGGCCGACAAGCTGGACCTCGATCTGGACGGCGTTACCGACGCCCTGGTGGTCGATGGGGTGACCAAGTTCGCCGAGGCCTTCGACGATCTGCTGGGCGCGGTGGCGGGCAAGCGGGCCAAGATGCTGGGCGAGAGGCTCAATGCCCAGTCGATCAAGGCGCCAGCCGGCCTGGACGTCGATTTGAAGGCGACCTTGAAGCGCGCCGCCACCGAGGGCTGGACGCGGCGGCTATGGGCTGGGGACGCAAGCCTGTGGACTGGCCACGACGAAGCCAAATGGCTGGGCTGGCTCGCGGCCGCCAGCGGCGGCGCGGTCGATCTGGCCGCCCTGGAAGGTCTGCGCGAAGAGGTCAGGGCGGGCGGCTATGCTCACGCTTTGCTCATCGGGATGGGCGGATCAAGCCTCGGCCCCGAGGTGCTGGCCAAGACCTTCGGCCACGAGCCCGGCTTCCCCAAACTGCTGGTGCTCGATTCCACCGATCCGGCCCAGATCGCCCGCACCCAGGCGATGATCGACCCGGCCAATACCCTTTTCATCGTCTCCAGCAAGTCCGGATCGACGCTGGAACCGGACATATTGCACCGCTATTTCTTCGCCTTGGCGGAGAAGGCGATGGGGGCCGGCAACGCCGGGGCGCGATTCATCGCCGTCACCGATCCGGGATCAAAGCTGGAGGAGACGGCGCGCCGCGACGGTTTCGCCCACGTCTTCCACGGCGACCCCGCCATCGGCGGGCGATACTCTGTGCTCTCCAATTTCGGCATGGTCCCGGCGGCGGTCATCGGCCTGGACATACGCGCGATTTTCGACACCGAGGCGACCATGGTTCGCGCCTGCGGCGCCAGCGCTCCTCCCGCGGCCAATCCAGGCTTCGTCCTGGGCGCCCTGCTGGGGACGGCGGCCAAGGCCGGCCGGGACAAGGTGACCCTGATCGCCTCGGAGGCGATCGCCGACATGGGCGCCTGGCTCGAACAGCTCCTGGCCGAATCCACCGGCAAGCAGGGCAAGGGCTTGATCCCCGTCGACGCCGAACCCCTCGGCAAAATCGGCGACTATGGGTCCGACCGGCTGTTCGCCTATCTGCGCCTCGATGGCCACGACGACGTGGCTCGCGATCAGGCGGTGCGCGATCTCGAGGAAGCCGGCCAGCCGGTAATCCGCATCATCTTGGCCAGCCCGGAAATGCTGTTTCAGGAGTTCTTCCGCTGGGAGGTCGCCGTGGCCGTGGCCGGCGCGGTGATCGGCATCGACCCCTTCGATCAGCCGGACGTGGAGGCCAGCAAGGTCAAGACGCGGGCGCTGACGCAGGCTTATGAGGAAAACGGCGCTCTGAACCCGGAATCGCCGCTGTTCGAGGATCGCGGCGTCACCCTGTTTGCCGATCCGGCCAACGCCGAGGCGCTGGGCAAGAGCGCGGGCGTCCAGACCCTTGAGGCGTGGCTTCGCGCCCAGCTTTTGCGCGCGGGAGCCTGGGACTACATCGCCCTGCTGGCCTATATCGATCGCGATGCCCGCCACATCGCGGCGCTGCAGGCGATCCGAAAGCGCATCCGGGACCACCGCAAGGTCGCCACCGTTCTGGGCTTCGGCCCCCGCTTCCTGCACTCCACGGGCCAGGCCTACAAGGGCGGCCCCAACAGCGGCGTGTTCATCCAGATCACCCACAAACCGGTGAACGATATCGACGTGCCCGGCCGCAAGATCACTTTTGGCGTTGTCGAGGCGGCCGAGGCGCGCGGCGATTTCGAGGTTCTGGCCGAACGCGGGCGGCGGTTGTTGCGCATCGATCTGGGGGCGGATGTGGAAGAGGGGCTGCGCCGGCTCGCCACAGCCCTCGATCACGCCTTCGCGTGAAGCGAAAAGGAGCTTTCAAAGCCATGCAGCTGGGCGTCATTGGACTGGGGCGGATGGGGGCGAATATCGCCCGGCGCCTGATGAAGGGCGGCCACAAGTGCGTGGTCTGGGACCGCGACGAGAAGGCCGTGGCGGGGCTCGCCAAGGAGGGCGCGACCGGCGCCCGCGACTACAAGGACCTGATCGCCAAGCTCAAGGCCCCGCGCGCCGTCTGGGTGATGCTTCCAGCCGGCGCGCCCACCGAAGACACCATCGCCGAGCTCGCGGACGCCCTGGAGGTCGGCGACACGATCATCGACGGCGGCAACACCTTCTATCGCGACGACATCCGTCGGGCGAAGGCGTTGAAGGCCAAGGGCCTGAACTATGTGGACGTCGGAACCTCGGGTGGCGTGTGGGGCCTGGAACGCGGCTATTGCATGATGATCGGCGGCAAGAAAGTCGTCGTCCATCGCCTCGATCCGATCTTCAAGACCCTGGCCCCGGGCCTGGGCGACATCCCCCGCACCAAGCGGGCCAAGGGCGCCGATCCCCGGGCCGAGCGCGGCTATATCCACGCCGGGCCGGCCGGCGCCGGGCATTTCGTCAAGATGGTCCACAACGGCATCGAGTACGGCCTGATGCAGGCCTACGCCGAGGGCTTCGACATTCTCCAGGGCAAGGGCGGCAAGGCCCTGTCCAAGGCCGAGCGCTTCGATCTGAATCTCACCGACATCGCCGAGGTCTGGCGCCGCGGCAGCGTCATCTCTTCCTGGCTGCTCGACCTGACCGCCTCGGCCCTGGCCGGCGACGCCAAGCTCAAGGCCTTCACCGGCGCGGTGGACGACAGCGGCGAAGGCCGCTGGACGGTCGACGCGGCCATCGAAGAGGCGGTCCCAGCCAACGTGCTCACCGCCGCCCTCTACGCCCGCTTCCGCTCGCGCGAGAGCCACACTTTCGGTGAGAAACTTCTCTCCGCCATGCGCTTCGGCTTCGGCGGCCACATCGAGGAAAAGGGTGGAATGGGGAGATGAACTCTTTCACCCTTCCACCCAACGGCCGTCATCCCGGAAGGACGCGCGCCAGCGCGGACTATCCGGGGCCCAGAGGCCGCCGCCGCGCTGAATCAATCCACCCCGCGCGGCTTTCGGGCGCGTTGAACGTGGCCCCTGGGTCCCGGATAAGCCGGCTTCGCCGCCTTTCCGGGATGACGAACGGGGTGGATCGATCCAGTCGGAAAACGCTCTAACAACGTGGCCAAGCAACCCCCCTCCAAAGCACCCGTGGCGCCGGCCTGCACGATGGTCATCTTCGGGGCCGGCGGCGATCTGGCCAAGCGACTCCTCATTCCGGCGCTCTACAATCTTTCCGACGCCGGTTTGCTGGCCAAGGATTTCAAGATCCTCGGCGTCGATCATTCCCCCGGCGACGATGCGCGGTTTCGCAAGGACCTGGGAGGTTTCCTCAAAGACCTCGCCACCAACCCCTTGAGCGAATTCGGTCTGGCCAAGATCGATGCGAAGGCCTGGGGCTGGCTGGCCGAGCGGATGTTCTACCAGGTCGGCGATTTCGAGGACGACGCCAGCTATGCGGCCCTGGGCAAGCGGCTCGAGACGCTGGGCGGGGCGGGCGGCGGCGATGTGCTTTTCTATCTGGCCGTCGCGCCGCGCTTCTTCGGCGACATCGTCGAGCGCCTTCATAAGGCTGGGCTCACCCGCGCGCCGCGCGGCGCCTTTCGCCGGGTGGTGATCGAAAAGCCGTTCGGCGACGATCTCGACTCGGCCAAGGCCCTGAACCGGCGGATCACCAAGTGCCTGGACGAAAAGCAGATCTATCGAATCGACCATTTCCTGGGCAAGGAAACCGTCCGCAACATCATGGTCACACGGTTTGGCAACGGCGTGTTCGAGCCGCTATGGAACCGTCAGCATATCGACAGCATACAGATCACCGCCGCCGAGACGGTCGGCGTTGAAGGGCGCGGCGCCTTCTACGATAGGACCGGCGCCCTGCGCGATATGGTGCCCAATCACCTCTTCCAGCTCCTGACCATGATCGCCATGGAGCCGCCCAACTCCTTCGACGCCGAGGCGGTGCGGGCCGAAAAGGGTCGGGTGATCGAAGCGATCCGCCACCAGACGCCCACTCAGGCCCTGGCGGACTCCGTACGCGGACAGTATCGAGGCGGCACGGTGGCGGGGCGAAAGGTCATCGCCTATCGCGACGCACCTAATGTCAATCGTCAGAGCCGTACCGAAACCTTCATCGCCCTCAAACTCGGCATCGACAACTGGCGCTGGGCCGGGGTGCCCTTCTATCTGCGCACTGGCAAGGCGATGAGCGCCCATGACACGCAGATCGCCATCCAGTTCAAAGCGGCGCCCAAGACCTTGTTCCAGGACGTGGCGGAAGGAAAGTCCACCCCCAACGTCCTTCTGCTGCGCATCCAGCCCAACGAGGGTATATCGCTGCTTTTTGACGCCAAGCGGCCGGGGCCGGACGTGTGCCTGACCGACGTCAAGATGGACTTCAGCTACGCCGACTGGTTCCAGCACAAGCCAGCCACCGGCTATGAGACTCTGATCTACGACTGCCTGATCGGCGATCAGACCCTTTTCAAGCGGGCCGACGACATCGAGAACGCCTGGCGCGCCGTCATGCCGTTCCTGGACGCCTGGAAGAGCGCCGGCGAAGTGCATGGCTACTCCGCCGGTACGGACGGGCCGGCCGAGGCGCGCACCCTTCTCACCCGCGATGGCCGCCAATGGCGCACCCTCGTCTGACGCCAGCCCCGCCGGTGCTGGTGATCATGGGCGTCTCCGGATCGGGCAAGACGACGGTCGCCAGGCCGCTCGCCGAGCGACTCGGCTGGACGTTCAAGGAAGGCGACGGCCTCCATCCACCCGCCAACATCGCCAAGATGAAGGCGGGCATACCCCTCACCGACGCCGACCGCGCCCCCTGGCTAGCGGCCATCGCCGCGTGGATCGACGGCCACGCCGCCGCTGGCCACGCGGGCGTCGTGACTTGCTCGGCCCTCAAACGCGCCTACCGCGACCGCCTTACCGACGGCCGGCCACAGGTGCGAATTGTCTTCCTCAAAGGATCGGAGCCGTTGATCGCCGAGCGCGTGGCCAAGCGGACTCACCACTTCATGCCGCCGAGCCTGCTGGCCAGCCAGTTCGCGACCCTGGAGCCGCCCACCCCGGAAGAACACCCCATCGTCGTTGACATCGCCCAACCCGTCGCCGCTCAGGTTGAGGCCATCGTTCGGGCGCTGGGATCGACGGTCGGCGAATCTGCTCCGCTTCATCGACCCTGAGATTCCTCTCGCTTTCACGCCCCCGCCGGCCGCCGCGCCCGCATGGCCTGGGCGATGGTGCCGTCGTCGAGCCAGTCCAGTTCGCCGCCCACCGGCACGCCCCTGGCCAGCATGGTGACGGCGACGCCCGCGCCGGCCAGTCGATCGGCGAGGTAGTGGGCGGTGGTCTGACCATCGACAGTGGCGGGAAGGGCGAGGATCACTTCGCGCACCGAATGTTCACCGGCGCGACGGGCCAGGGCGTCGATCCCCAGGGCGGCCGGGCCGACGCCATCGAGGGCAGAAAGCAGGCCGCCCAGCACATGATAGCGACCGCGAAAAGCGACCGCGCGCTCCATGGCCCAGAGGGCGCCGACCTCCTCGACCACGCACAGCAGACTCTGGTCTCTGCCGGGGTCGGCGCAGATGGCGCAGGGATCGCGGGTGTCCAGGGCGCCGCACACCTGACAGGTCTTCACCCGCGCCGCCGCCTCGGCGAGGGCGGCGCTCAGGGGGGCCAAGAGCTGCTCGCGCTTCTTGAGCAGCATCAATGTCGCGCGCCTGGCCGAGCGCTGTCCCAGACCTGGCAACTTGGCCAGGAGGGCGATCAACCGCTCGATCTCCGGTCCGATGGAGGCGGCCATCAGCAGTACCGCGCGAGGGTTGAGCCGGTCAACGGCTTGTTCAGAAACTCGGCATGCCAGGCAGACCCGCCAACGGGCCGGCGACCTCGCGCATGATGTCGTTCTGCGTCGCATCGAGCTTCCGCTTGGCGTCGGCGTGAGCGGCGACGATGAGGTCGGCGACGATTTCGCCTTCCCCCGGCGCGAGAAGGCTTTCATCGATGGTCAGGCGGGCCAGTTCTCCGGTTCCCTTCAGCGTGAGGCGGACCATGCCGCCGCCGGCGGCGCCCTCCACCTCGCTCCCAGCCAACCGTTCCTGCGCGGCCTGCAGTTTCTCTTGCATGGCCTGCGCCTGCTTCATCAGCGCTCCAAGGTCTTTCACTTCCCTAGTCCTCTTCGGCGTTGGAAAGATCGGCGAGGGCGGCCCCGGGAACGGCCATCTGCCGCACATCGACGATCTGAGTTCCCGGGAAGGCGTCCATCACCGCTTGCACGAACGGTTCGGCCAGGGCGTCGGTATGAGCGGCCGCGCGGGCGCGCGTTTGCCGCTCCAGCAGCGTCTCCGCCCCGCCGCCACCTTCGGTGGCCACCAACCAAGGCTGAGCGGTCCATTCCTTCAGCCTGGTGACAAGCCTCTGGGCGAGGTTGGACGGGGCGCCGGGCGCGGCTTCGAAAACCAGGGCGCCAGGCCGAAAGCTGATCGGGCGCAGGAATTTCTCGACGTCCAGCTTAAGGCCAATGTCGCGCCGTTCGTCGATCAGCCGAACGACGTCCTCAAAGGATTGCGGATTGGCCAAAGCCGCCGAAGGCCGGGGCGCGGCGTGGGCCAGCGG
>JALYTR010000367.1 GCA_030854165.1 Pseudomonadota bacterium
CCGTTGGCCTTCGCCCCGCCGTGGCGCAGGCGGCGAGCGACCCCGCGGCCAGGGTGACCGCGGCGACCTTCCGAAGCTGAAAACGCATTACGCCTCCGCGGCGTCGACGTGGATCAGCGTCCAGTTGGGATTGCGGCTCTTAAGATTACGTTCAAACGTCCACACTTCGGCCGTGCGCCGGTCGTCCACCGCCTCGCCATCCGGGCCCTTGGAGCGGCTGCGCAGTTCGGCCAGGAACCGCACCGAGGCCTTGGCCACGTCGCCCAGCAGGTTGATGCTTTCCAGGTCGGCCCGTGGCGATTGCAGGAAATCGACGCTTTCGGTGCGGCCCTGCGTCTCGCGCTCTTTGATCGCGGTTTCGAAGCCGTCCATGACCTGGGGCGCCAGCAGAGGCGTGAGAGCTACCCGGTCGCCGGCGGCGAAGGCCTTCACGATCGTCTGATAGGCGCCGCGGGCGCCCTGCAGGAATTGGCCGACGTCGAAGCTGGGATCGCGGGCCCGCACCGCCGCCAGGGCGCCCAGCGGCGAATCCTCGCCGATCGCCGGCGCCGCGAGGCGTGGCGCATCGCCCGGCGCCGCAGCGGCCGGCGCGCGCGTCATATCCTCTGGGCCGCGCCCGACCTTGCGGCCCAGAACCGCGTAGAGCTGGAAGAGGACGACGGCCGCCAGGGCGGCGAGAATGATGAGTTCCAGAACCTGCAAGGCGTCACCGACAGCTGCGTCAAAGACAAGCGTTGGGCCCTATATAGGCGCGATCTTGGCCCGCGTCAGCGTCGGCGTTGCGGCCCGCCAGATCGCGTGATAGCGAGCCGCGCGAGGCTGCCTCGCCAAACGACGATCAACGGATCTTTTTCAACAGCATGACCGACACCACGAGCGCGCCGCCACCGGTGGGGGCCGACGGCCCCGACGGGCCCCAGGGCGACGCCAATCCGCCGGGCATCCGCATCCTGGCGCAATATATCCGCGACCTCTCCTTCGAGAGCCCCCACGCCCCGGACTCCCTGCGCGGCGGCGAAAGCGCGCCCCAGATCGACCTGGGTGTGGAGCTGAACGCCAAGGGGCGCGACGACGGCCTCTTCGAGATCGAGCTGAAGCTCACCGCCCGCGCGGCCCGCGAGACCCAGGCGATCTTCCACGTCGAACTGGTCTACGCGGGCCTTTTCCAGATCGCCGGGGTTTCCCCGGCCGACATGGAATCGATCCTGATGATCGAATGCCCGCGCTATCTTTTCCCGTTCGCCCGCCGGATCATCGCCGATCTCACCTCCGAGGGCGGCTTTCCACCGTTCATGCTCGAGCCGCTCGATTTCGCCGGCATCTACGCCGCCCGCCGCGCCCAGGCCGCCGTCCCGACCGTGGGCAACGCCTAGCTACGAACCGCCCTCGAAACTCAGCCAGACCACCGCGCCCCTCAGTTCGTTGGCGACGAAAGCCTCGTGGGCGGCCCTTTCCGCATCGGTCAGGCGCGGCGCCAGGGGGCGTGGCCGGGCGCCGTAAGTGGCCTGGGCGATCGCCGCGCCGACTCCCAGGGCGGCGGCCTGCTCCAGATCCAGCCTTCGCTCGCGCCCGCCGCGCAGCTCCAGATAGACGCCGGCCAGGAGCCGCGCATCGATCAGGGCGCCATGCTTTTCCCGCTCGGCCAAGGAGATCTTGAACCGCCGGCACAGCGAATCGAGAGAGTTGGAGAGGCCCGGAAAGCGCTTCTGCGCGAGGCCCAGAGTGTCGATCCACCGCTCGGGGGGCAGTTCGGGGAGCCCGGCCCGCCCCAGCTCGTGGTTGACGAATCCCCGGTCGAAGCCGGCGTTGTGGGCGATCAGCGGCGCATCCTCCACGAAAGCGAGAAAGGCGTCCACAACCTGCGCGTCGGCGAAGCGGGGTTTGCCGGCCAGGAAGGCCCGGGAGATGCCGTGCACCCGCTCGGCGTCCGGGTCGATGTCGCGCTCGGGATCGATGTGACAGTGGAAATGCCGCCCGGTCGGCGCCAGATCGTCAAGCTCGACGCAGGCGATCTCGATCAGGCGGTGGCCGGACCTGGGGTCAAGGCCGGTGGTTTCGGTATCCAGAACGATCTCGCGCGCCATCGCCGATCAATGCGCCGCTTCGCGGCGGGAGCGCAAGGCGTTCAGGATTTCGCCCACCTGCTTTCGCGCGTGGTCCAAACCGCGACTCGTATCGATCACAAAATCGGCGCGGGCGCGCTTGTCGGCATCGGGCGTCTGAGCGGCCAGCAGGGCGGCGAGCTTGGCATGGGTCATGCCGGGTCGGGCCAGAACCCTCGCGCGCTGAACCTCGGGCGGCGCGGAGACCACCACCACCGCATCGACGCGCCCCTCGCCGCCGGTCTCCAGGAGCAGGGGGACGTCGAGCACCACGATGTCGGCGTGGGCGGCCTCGGCGGCGTGGAAGAAGGCGGCGCGCGCCTCGCCCATCAGTGGGTGGACAATAGCATTCAGCCGGGCCAGGGCGGCGGGATCGCCGAGCACGCGCTCGCCCAGCCTTTCCCGGTCCACCGCGCCCGCCGTGGTCATCCCCGGAAACGCCAGCTCAATGGGCGCGACGGCCGCTCCACCTGGGGCGTAGAGGCGATGCACCTCAGCGTCGGCGTCGTAAACCGGGACCCCCGCCGCCGCGAACATCGCCGCCGTGGTAGTCTTGCCCATGCCGATCGAGCCGGTGAGGCCGACGACGATCATTCCAGCTTTTCCAGCGCCGCCAACGCCACGGCGCGGATGTCTAGATCCGGCGGCGGCCGGCCGAACAACGACGCGAAGCTCGGGCGCGCCTGGCCGACCAGCATGGCCAGGCCGTCCACGGTTCGGAAGCCGCGCCTCCGCGCTTCCCGCAGAAAGGCGGTGTCCAGGGGTCGATAAACCATGTCCACAACCACGGCGGTCGCCGGCGCCTCGTCGAGCGGGAGGGCGGTTCCCTCGGCGGCGTTCCATGCCTCCGGCGTGGCGTTGATCACCGCCGCGACGCCCGCCAAGGCGCGGCCCGCGGCCTCCACGGAGAAGACTTCGACCAGGTCGCCCAATGAATGCGCCAGAGACTCCCCCCGCGCCACCGAGCGGTTGACGATACGGATGCTGGGCGCCCCAGCGTCCAGCAAGGCCGCCGCCGCGCCTCTCGCC
>JALYTR010000368.1 GCA_030854165.1 Pseudomonadota bacterium
CTTCGCCCTGGTCTACAAACGCGACGCCGTCGACGATGGCCTCTTCTCCACCTCCAACGGCGTGATCGGCGGAACTGTCCGAGGAACCTACGACGAAATCGGCCTCTTCAGTCAGGTCAACTTCTAGGAGTCCGGTTGGAAATTCACTACGGATTATCGAGCCAAGCTCAGCCCTCGCCCCCGTTCTTCGCGGGGGAGAGGGTAGGGTGAGGGGGTCGAGCCGACGAGACGCTCTCATCTTAGGATGGAGTCGTGGCTCGCGAACACCCCTCACCCTGCCCTCTCCCCGCACGCGGGGCGAGGGTTGAAAGCGTCAAGGGCCGGGCTACCGAGGAATTTCCAGACGGGCTCCAACTACCCCGACGTTAGGGGCTGGTGAAACTGCCGGTCGCGCAGGCATTGGTGCTGTTGGTGAATACTTCCTGCACGGTGTAGACTTGGCCGGCCGCCGTCAGGGTGGTGTTGCGACCCTCACACAGATCGCCGATTTCGGACCCGTTCGCGGAGTTCCAGGCCTGCGGGAAGGCCGGGTGCGACCCGGGCGTGGGAATGGCGTCGGTCGTCGCCTCGGCGAATTCATGTGACGACACCGAGGTAACGAATGAAATGCCGCCGCCGCAGTCAGGCATGACGCCGTAGAAGATATTGTTGGGGGTGATGGTGGATGAAACCGCTTCATGGTAGGCGCCAAACGCCTGGCACGAAACTAAATTGCCGAGGGTAATCGTGATGCCGGGCGGGAAATAGATCATGTAAAGGGCATTGAGGTCGGCGGCCGGCAGCTTGCCGGCGGCGATCTGGGCCTTCAGCTCGGTTTGGACGTCGCCGTCGGTGAGAGTCGTCGATTTGTTCGCGGGCGTTATCTTGAACTTGCCGCGGAAGGATCCGCGGGTGATTGTCTGGTTCGTCCCCTGCATTCCATTCACGCCCGTGATATGGGTGGAATACTGAGCAAGCTGATCGAGATAGGTGCTGTTGACGATAGCCTTGAAGAAGGGCTTGAGGCGGCTGGTGGTGGTCTTGGGGACGCCTCCGCCCCAGAGGACAACGGTCACCTTGACCGAGGCGAGCACCGGGCCAGCGTAATAGAGCATGGTGGCCGCGGCTGTCGGCGATGCGGCGGGCGCCGCGGGCAGATTGGGGCGATAGAGGTGGTAGGCGACACCATCGGCCGGAGCGGCCAACGCGGCCAGCGGAAAGGCCAGGGATCCAGCCAGGGCGGTAAGCATGGCCGCGGAACGAAATCGCATTTTGAATTTCCTAGATCGTTGTTGGGCGCGCCGCGAAGGAAGGCGGCATCGGAAAAGGGGGCGAAAGAGTGGCGGAGTCAATAGGCCTCGCAATCCCGCGCCGGGGTCATGTTCCACGATCTTTGGCGGAGCGAGGCGGACCATCACCGGCATTGCTGGTGGCGGCGCTGGCAGAGACCCGGATTTTCGCCGGGAGCGCCGGGCGCCCGCAGCTTGACCTGGACGCCAGCTGAGTTGCAAGGGGTTGGGCAGTCTTCACAGGAAGCGACAGGCTTGCCGCCCCCCACCCTCCCCCTCGCCGCCGAGTTCGCGCCCGCCACGCGCGCCGGCTGGCTGGCGGCGGTGCGAAAGACCCTCAAGGGCGCGGCCATCGAGACCCTGGCCGGCCGAACACCGGACGGGCTGGCTGTTCGACCGCTCTACACGGCCGCGGACCCAACACCTCCCGCCACCTTCCCTCACGCGCGGCGTGATGGCGCGGCGGCCTGGGATATCCGGGCGGCCATCGCCCATCCCGACCCGGCGCGCGCCAACGCCCAGATGTTGGAGGACCTGGCCGGCGGCGCCTCGTCGATATTGATTAGGATCGATCCGACTGGTCGGAACGGGGTCGCGGTCGGTTCGGCCGATGGATTGGCTCGCCTGTTGGATGGAGTAATGATGGATGTCGCGCCCGTCGCCTTCGACGCGGGATTTCTGGGCCTTCAGGCGGCGCAGTGGCTGGCGGCCGCCGCCAAGGCCTCGCCCGGCGCGCCCCTGGCCTTCCACCTCGATCCGCTGAGCGCCTTCGGCGCGGCCGGCGCGAGCCCTGGACCGGTCGAACACCATGTGACGGTGGCTGCCGACTACGCGTCGCGCGTGGCCGAGACCTACCCCAGGGCCAGCCTGTTTCGCACCGGCGGCGGGTTGGTTCACGAGGCGGGCGGCTCACCGGGCCTGGAACTGGCCGTCGCCGCCGCCTGCGCCGTCGCCTACGCGAGGGCGCTCGTTATAGCCGGAATGTCCGCCGACGTGGCGTTCGGGCGCATCGTGCTTGGCCTGAGTGTGGATGGCGACGTCCTTTCCTCGATCGCCAAACTGCGCGCGGCGCGGATCGTCTGGGCCAAGATCTCCGGGGCGTGCGGTGCGGCGGGACCGGCGCGGATCGAGGCGCGCTCCTCGAGGCGGATGCTCACCCGCGCCGAC
Source organism: Pseudomonadota bacterium (assembly GCA_030854165.1). Lineage (GTDB taxonomy): Bacteria > Pseudomonadota > Alphaproteobacteria > Caulobacterales > Caulobacteraceae > Acaudatibacter. The sequence continues at coordinate 2,436 of JALYTR010000368.1, forward strand.
CCTTGGACCAACCTGGTTCGCCTCACCGCGGCCGGTTTCGCCGCCGCCGCGGGCGGAGCCGACGCCATCGTCCTGGGCGCCTTCACCGACGCCCTGGGATTGCCGAGCCCCCTGGCGCGGCGCCTGGCCCGCGACACCCAGCTCATCCTCATGGAGGAGGCGCATCTCGGCCGCGTCGCCGATCCCCTGGCCGGGGCCTGGGCCATCGAGGCGCTGGCCGACGACCTGGCCCGCGCCGCCTGGTCGCGGTTCACGGCCATCGAGGCGGCGGGTGGGATCGCCCCGGCTCTGGCAAGCGGCATGATCGCCGCCGAGGTCCAGGCCGATCGCGCGGCCCTGAAGGGCGCCATCGCTGGCGGGGAGATCAAGATCGTGGGCGTCACCGATTTTGTCGGCGCCGCGACGGGGGTTGTCGAGATCGAGACAAGGCCGACGATTTCCACGCCCACCCCCGACCCACGCCTGCCCGGTCCAGACAGCCATTGCCCGGCCCTCGCATCAATCCGCCTGGAAGAGCTCGCGGCATGAGCGGCTTTCCCGATTTCGCCACGTTGGCGTTCGATCAGACCGCCGGCCAATCCGCGAGCGCGCCGGCTGGCGCGGAGCCCTGGTTGACGCCCGAGGGGATCGTGGTCAAAGGCGCCTATGGCCCCGCCGACATTGCCGGGCTCGAC
>JALYTR010000369.1 GCA_030854165.1 Pseudomonadota bacterium
GTTCAAGGCGCCGGTCGCCGAAGTGGCCGGCCGAGTCGAGGCCCTGGAGACCCAGCGGCGAAAGCTGGAACGCGAGCTGGCGGCGGCGCGCAAGCAGGTCGCTCTTGGCGGGAACGCCGCGGCGTCCAGCGTCGAGGAGATCGGCGGGGTGAGGTTCGACGGGCGGGTGATCGAGGGCGTCTCGGCCAAGGACATGCGCCCGCTGGTGGACGAGGCGAGGAAGCGCCTGGGTGTGGGTGGCGTCGTCGCCTACGCGGCGGTGAACGAGGGCAAGGCCTCCATCGCCATCGCCTTGACCCCCGACCTCATCGGCCGGTTCGACGCCGCGGAGCTGGCGCGCGCGGCGGTGGCGGCCATGGGCGGCCAGGGGGCCGGCGGCAAGAGCGATTTCGCCCAAGGCGGCGCGCCGGACGGGACCAGGGCGCCCGATGGCGTGGCGGCGGTGCGGGCGGCGTTGGCGGGGTAAAAGGTCCTTCTCCCGCAAGGGGAGAAGGGCTCTACGACGCCAGCGCCCGCTCCAAATTCTCCGCCACCTTGTCGAGGAAGCCCTCGGTGGTGAGCCAGCCCTGGTGGTCGCCGACCAGGAGGGCGAGATCCTTGGTCATGAAGCCGGCTTCCACGGTATCGACGCAGACCTTTTCCAGGGTGGCGGCGAAGCGATCCAGTTCGGCGTTTTCGTCGAGCTTGGCGCGGTGTTTCAGGCCCCGCGTCCAGGCGAAGATCGAGGCGATGGAGTTGGTGGAAGTGCTCTCCCCACGCTCATGCTGGCGGAAGTGGCGGGTGACGGTGCCGTGGGCGGCCTCGGCCTCCACGGTCTTGCCGTCGGGGGTCATCAGCACCGAGGTCATCAGGCCGAGCGATCCGAAGCCCTGGGCGACCTGGTCGGACTGCACGTCGCCATCGTAATTCTTGCACGCCCAGACGAAGCCGCCGGACCATTTCAGGGCCGAGGCGACCATGTCGTCGATCAGGCGGTGCTCGTAGGTGATGGATGCGGCCTTGTAGCGCCCCTCGAACTCTTCCTCGTATATGCGCTGGAAGATGTCCTTGAACCGCCCGTCATAGGCCTTGAGGATGGTGTTCTTGGTGGACAGATACACCGGATAGTTTCGCGCCAGACCATAGGTCAGGCTGGCACGGGCGAACTCCTCGATGGAGGCGTCGAGGTTGTACATGGCCATGGCCACGCCGCCGCCGGGATAGTCGAACACCTCGTGCTCGATGATTTCGCCGTCGTCGCCCTCGAATCGGATGGTGAGCTTTCCCTTGCCCGGGACGACGAAATCGGTGGCCTTGTACTGATCGCCAAAGGCGTGGCGGCCGATGATGATCGGCTGGGTCCAGGTGGGGATCAGGCGTGGCACGTTCTTGCAAAGGATCGGTTCGCGGAACACCACCCCGCCCAGGATGTTGCGGATCGTGCCGTTGGGCGATTTCCACATCTTCTTGAGATGGAATTCCTTCACCCGCGCCTCGTCGGGGGTGATGGTGGCGCATTTGACGCCCACCCCGTGGCGCTTGATCGCCTCGGCCGCCTCCACGGTCACGTGGTCGTCGGTGGCGTCACGGTTCTCAATGCCCAGGTCGTAGTAGTCGATCTGGATATCGAGGAAGGGGAGGATCAGTTTGTCCTTGATCATCCGCCAGATGATGCGGGTCATCTCGTCGCCGTCGAGATCGACGACCGGATGGGCGACCTTGATCTTGGCCATGGGCGTTGGGGGGACTCTTTTAAAAGCTGTTGGCGCGCCGGCTTGGGCTCGGCCGCGCCGATCTTGCCGTGGGATGGGCTATAGAGGCTCGCGGGCCTGATCGCAAAGCGGCCCGATGCGACGGGCTCGAATATGGACTTAGCCCATCGCCTTCACCGCCAAGCGCGCGGCGTCGGCGATGAGGCGGTCGCGCTCGGCCTGCGTGGCCGTCGAGCCGGCCAGAAAGGCGGCGATGGCGAACTTGCGGCCGTCCTTCAGGGTGACCAGGCCGATATCGTTGGTCGCCGGCGTAAAGCCCAGGTCGGTGCGCGCCGAGCCGGTCTTGTGGGCCAGGGACTCGTCCGGCGGCAGCCCTGCGGCGAGCCGGCCCGCGCCGGTCGCCGTCGCGCTCATCAGCCGCAGCAGCAGGCGGGTGGAGGCCGGCGATATCAGATCGCCCTGGCTCAGTTTATAGAGAAAGCCCAAGGCGGCCGGGACGGTCGTGGTGTCGCGCGGATCGGCCAGATAGGCGTTCATGGCCCCCTCGCGGATCGCCGCCGGGACGGCGTCGCGGGCGGCGAGCCACGCCGCCTCATCCTTCCAGGCGGGGCGAAAGGACTCCATGCCGGCCAACTCCTGCTGCAGCTCGCGCTCATAGCGATTGACGCTCATGTCGGCGATGCCCTTGGCGCGCAGCCAGGCGGTCACCGCGCCGGGGCCGCCAATCCGTTTCATGATCACGTCGGCGGCGGTGTTGTCGCTTTGCTGAACCGCCAGGGCGATCAGGTCGATGGCCGGCACGTTCATCGTGTGACCTTCGGGCGGACTGGGCCACGCGCGGTCGATGGCGCCGGGCGGCGGAGAGAGATCGAGGGCGCCGATCGGGATGCGCTCATCGAGCCTGAGGCGCCCGGCATCGACCTCGGCCAGGGTGGCGGCGGCCAGGGGCGCCTTGAAGACACTCTGCATCGGCATGCGCTTGTCGGGATTCCAGCACCACAGTCGCTCGCCGCGCGCCTCCAGAACGCCGAGGTTGAAGTCGCCCGGACGGGCCCGCGCCGCCAGGGCCGGAAACGCGCCGTCGAGCAGAAGCGTGTCGAGCGCCCCGGCCCTGGGAGCGATGGGTCCGCGCCGCGCGCAATTGGCCAGACCGGCGCCAAGGGCGGTGAGAAGGTGGCGGCGAGCCAGGGTCATCGGATTTGCACGATCCTTCCTTCAACGCGCGCGCCACCGGTCGCCAATTCGGCTATGGCGTCTTCATATGAACGGCGCCGCCCCTTGCGTAATCCTGAATGAGCCGCAATTGGCCGAAAACATCGGCGCGGCGGCCAGGGCCATGGCGAATTTCGGCTTGTCCGACCTGCGGCTGGTGCGGCCCCGCGATGGCTGGCCGCAGAGCCGCGCCTGGGCCAGCGC
>JALYTR010000041.1 GCA_030854165.1 Pseudomonadota bacterium
CCGTTCGCGCGTCGTCGTCGCTCAGAACCGCCTCGGCTTCAACATAGGCCGCATCGATCGGATCGGGCGTGGCGCCGGGATCAGACATGAGCCGCCCTTTCACCGGCGAGCGCCTGTCTCAGCGCGCCGCGGGCATAGCGCAGTCGGCTCTTGGCCGCCTCCACGGGAACAGAGGTGGCGCGCGCGATCTCTTCCAGCGAGAGCCCGGCGAGCGCGAACATGACGAAGGTCTCGCGTTGCGCCAGGGGGAGGGCCACGACCGCGGCGACGAGCCTTTGGGCCAGTTCTCGCGATTCGACCTGCTCCAGAGGCGTCGGGCCGGGGTCGGGGACCATCATCGCCGCATCGTCCTCGGCCGACGCCAGCACGGCCACCTTTTGCCGGCGAAAATGGTCCCAGACCTTGCGCCGCGCGATGGTGAACAACCAGGCGGGAAAGCTCCCCTTGCGCGCATCGAAGGCGGCCGCGTTCCTCGAAATCGACATCCAGGTTTCCTGGTGCAGGTCCTCGGCGGCGTCGGCGTGCGCGGCTCCCAAGGTTCTGCGGATGAACTGAAAGCACGCTCGATCGTGCCGGTCATAGAGCCGCGCGAACGCCTGCGGGTCTCCGGCGCGGTGGGCGCGCAGCAGGTCGGCGTCGGCGTCGGGGTCCGGCTCCATCGATGCCAAGTCTAACCGCCGCGCGGTCGATCGCGCAAAGGCTCAACGCCCGATCGGTGGGTCGCGGACAAATCCCGCCCCTTCGGCAGCCAAGGGAAACGGCTGGGGGCGGCGCTCCGCATCACGCGAGGGGGGTATCACGCCCATCGCGACAAGGTTGGCATAGGTGTCATATTCGATCTGTCGAATGCTTTGCGGATAGACGGTCGCCCGCAGGAAGCTGGTATTGAACACCACCGACGACTCACGCGCGCCGTGCGCCGTTCCCAATTTTTCATCGTCCCCATATGCGAAGGAACTACGAGCCGACGGGGCCGGAGCCGCGACAATCGGCGCTGCTGGCGGCGCCGGTCGTTCCACGGAGCTATGAATAGCGGGGGCGGGGCCGGTATGTTTGGAGCAACGGCCGGCAAGGCCGCTCGACGGGCGGTTCGCGAGGGCGTGGTCCATCGTGAGGGGCCGGCGTCCGACGCGCCATGGCCGTGAGAGCCAGGACTCGATCCATCACGCACGTCCGGCCGGGCAGCGGGGGCTTCGAGGACGGGGGCCGGGAGGGGGGCCTTTTCCGCAAAGACGGCCATGCCGATCACGCCGACGTCGCCTGGCCGACCGGTGCGGGCGGCGTAGGATTGCGGCAGAGGGGCGAAGGCGAAGGCGGCGACCTCGGTGTAGGACTTGCGCCAACCGGTCACCTCGTAGGAGCCATGCGGGCCCAGCACATAGCCGCCCTGGTCGTAGCTCGCCGTCGCGCCGGTGACGACGTTGATCCCATCGACGGACATCACCACCAGTACGCGACCGTCGGTGTGATTGGTCACGCGCAGGCCATAGCGCGCGCCCGGCTCGCCGGCGACGAACAGACGCCCGTGATGGCGCCAGGCCTGAAGCTCCTGGCCCGTCTCGCGATCCACGACCTTCAGGTCGACCAGATCGGGATCGGGGCGAGCGTTCGCCACGCCCGCGCCGCCGATCGCCGCGATCGCCATTGCCAAGGCCAGCCGACGCCGAAGGGGCGTCCTTGTTCTATTCACCGCCGTCATGTCAGCCTCCTCGCGCCTTCACATGACGGATTACTCAGTGAAGTCGCGAACAGGGTTGAGCGGCCGACAATTTCTTTTTTGGGGGGCGTCGGAATGCGTGCGGGCCACGGCCATGGGGATGGGGGGAGCGACTTCTCCCCATCGCTTTGGTCCGCCCGGCGCCCCCTTGACCTCCGCCCGCTCGGCACCAAGCTGGCGGGCATGGAGCGTCTCATCGATTGCGTGATCCTGCCCGCCGGGCCTGGCGACGCGGACGATCTGGCGCGGGTGCATATCCGGGCCTGGCGCGAGACCTACGCCGGCCTGCTCCCGGCCGGCTATCTGGCGGCCATGAATCCCAAGGTCCACGCGAGACGCTGGCGCCTCCAGCTTACCCGCGCCCGGGCCGGGGAAGTGGTGCTCTCCGCCGAGGGGCGCGGCGGCCTGGTGGGCTATTGCGCCGGCGCCGTAGCCGGCGAAGAGGCGGAAATCTTCACCCTCTATCTGCTGAGGGCCGCGCAGCATGTGGGCCTCGGCCGGCGCCTTTTCGCGGCGACGGCGCGGGTTTTGGCGGCGGGCGGCGCCGTGAGCCTCAATCTATGGGTGCTGAACGGCAATCGCGTGGCCCGAGCCTTCTATGCGCGCAACGGCGGTCGCGCGGGAGCGGAGCGGCCGGTGCGCGGTTGGGGCGGAGAGTTTCTGGAAACCGCCTACCGCTGGGACGACATCGGGTCTCTATCCCAGAGACATTGACCCTCGGGTTTAGGCGCGCCGCTCGATCCCGTCCCAGAACCGCCGCGCCTTCTGGAAGAAGGTGGCCGACCGGGGGCTGTGCTTGTCGCCGCACACCTGGGCCAATTCGCGAAGCATGGTCTTTTGCTGGGCGGTGAGTCGGGTCGGCGTCTCGATGATGAGCTCGACGACCATGTCGCCGCGCTCGCGCGAATGCAGGGAAGGCATGCCGCGACCGCGCAGGTGCACCGTGTCGCCAAATTGCGCCCCTTCCGGCACCTTGACCCGGATCTTGCACTGGCCGTCACAGTTTTCCCCGCCCAGCAGGCAGGGCGCCTCGATCTCGCCGCCCAGGGCGGCGGTGGTCATGGGGACGGGAACCTTGCAGAGCAGGTCCAGCCCGTCGCGCTCGAAGAGTTCGTGGGGCTTGATGGAGAGGAAGATGTAGAGATCGCCGCGCGGGCCGCCGCGCGCTCCGGCGTCGCCTTCCCCCGCCAGGCGGATGCGCGAGCCGTCATCGACGCCGGCGGGAACGCGCACCTCCAGAACCCGCTCGCGGCGAACCTGGCCGTGGCCCTCGCAGGCCCGGCAAGGATCGAGGATGAGCCGGCCGGCGCCGCCGCAGCGAGGACAGGCGGTCTCCAACTGGAAGAAGCCCTGGCTGCGCCGGACCCGGCCGGCGCCGCCGCAGGATCCGCAGACCGTGGGGCTGGTTCCGGGCTTGGCGCCCGAACCCTTGCAGATCTCGCAGGCCGCCGCGGATGGAACCTTGATCTCGATCTCGGCGCCGGCATAGGCCTGTTCAAGGGCGATCTCGAGATCGTAGCGAAGATCCTGGCCGCGCGCCGGCCCGCTGGAACGCTGGCCGCGACCGAACATGTCGCCGAACACATCGCCGAACACATCGTTGAAGATGTCATGGACGTTGGCGAAACCCGCCCCGCCGCCGTTCATGCCGTTCACCCCGGCATGGCCGAAGCGATCATAGGCGGCGCGCTTGTTCGGATCGGCGAGGACCGTGTAGGCCTCGTTGAGTTCCTTGAAGCGGTCGGTCGCGTGGGGGCAACCGTCGTTGCGGTCGGGATGGTGCTCCATGGCCAGCTTGCGAAAGGCGGCTTTCAGGCCGGCCCCGTCGCAGCCGCGTTGCACCCCCAGCACCTCGTAATAGTCACGCATCGAAACGTCGCAAGCCTTCGCGGTTTACGGTGAAGTGGGAAGGTTCGCACCGGGTCGCAAGCCCGATCGTCGGGACCAAGAGCCGATCGTCGGGAAACCGGTCGCGCGCTCCTGGGCTGGCCGCCACCCAACCTAACCGCCCCACCCACCTGTTCACGGCGTCAGGCCGACTTCTGGTCGTCCGACACTTCTTCGAACTCCGCATCGACGACACCGTCTTCGGCGGGCCCGGCCGCCTGGGCCTCGCCTCCCGCCGCTTCGCCCTGCTGAGCCTGGTACATGGCTTCCCCGAGTTTCATGGAAACCTGCATGAGGCTCTGGGTCTTGGCGCCGATGGCCTCGACGTTTTCGCCCTCGAGCTCGCTCTTCAGCTCGGTGACGGCCGTCTCGATGGCGGTTTTGTCCTCGACCGATACCTTGTCGCCGTGTTCGGCCAGGGCCTTCTGCGTGGAATGGATCAGGGCGTCGGCGTGGTTCTTGGCTTCGACCAGTTCCTTGCGCTTCTTGTCTTCCGCGGCATGGGACTCGGCCTCCTTGACCATGGTCTCGATATCGCTGTCGGAAAGGCCGCCGTTGGCCTGAATGCGGATCGATTGTTCCTTGGCGGTGGCCTTGTCGCGGGCCGAAACATTCACGATGCCGTTGGCGTCGATGTCGAAGGTGACCTCGACCTGCGGGATGCCTCGGGGCGCCGGCGGGATGCCCACCAGGTCGAACTGCCCCAGGATCTTGTTGTCGCCGGCCATTGGCCGCTCGCCCTGGAAGACCCGGATGGTCACCGCGTTCTGGTTGTCATCGGCGGTCGAGAACACCTGGCTCTTCTTGGTGGGGATGGTGGTGTTGCGCTCGATGAGCGGCGTGAACACCCCGCCCAGGGTTTCGATGCCGAGCGTCAGCGGCGTCACGTCCAGAAGCAGGACATCCTTGACATCGCCCTGCAACACACCGGCCTGGATGGCCGCGCCCAGGGCCACAACCTCGTCGGGATTGACGCCCTTGTGCGGTTCGCGGCCGAAGAAGTCCTTCACCGTTTCAACGACCTTGGGCATGCGGGTCATGCCGCCGACCAGGATGACCTCGTCGATGTCGCTTTTCTTGAGGCCCGCGTCGGCGAGGGCCCGCTCGCAGGGACCGACCGTCTTGGCGACCAGATCCTCGACCAGAGCTTCCAGCTTGGCGCGGGAGAGCTTGATGTTGAGGTGCAGGGGCCCAGACGCGTTCATGGAGATGAACGGCAGGTTGACCTCGTACTGCGCCGTCGATGAAAGTTCCTTCTTGGCCTTTTCCGCCTCTTCCTTGAGGCGCTGGAGGGCGAGCTTGTCCTTGCGCAGATCGACGCCCTGCTCCTTCTTGAACTCGTCGGCGAGGTAGTCGACGATGCGCAGGTCGAAATCCTCGCCGCCCAGGAAGGTGTCGCCGTTGGTCGCCTTCACTTCGAAGACGCCATCGCCGATCTCCAGGATGGAGACGTCGAAGGTGCCCCCGCCGAGGTCATAGACGGCGATCTTCTTGCCCTCGTTCTTTTCCAGTCCATAGGCCAGGGCCGCGGCGGTCGGCTCGTTGATGATGCGCAAAACTTCCAGGCCGGCGATCTTGCCGGCGTCCTTGGTGGCCTGGCGCTGTGCGTCGTTGAAATAGGCAGGCACGGTGATCACCGCCTTTTCGACCTTTTCGCCCAGGTGCGCCTCCGCCGCTTCCTTCATCTTCTGCAGGATGAAGGCCGAGATTTGCTGGGGCGAATAGTCCTTGCCGTGGGCGCGCACCCAGGCGTCCCCGGTGGGACCCTTGACGATCTCGTAGGGCACCATGCCCTTGTCCTTATCGACCATCGGGTCGGCGAAGTTGCGCCCGATCAGGCGCTTGATGGCGAACAGGGTGTTTTCCGGATTGGTCACCGCCTGGCGCTTGGCCGGCTGGCCCACCAGGCGCTCGCCGTCTTCCAGAATGGCCACCACCGAAGGCGTGGTGCGGACGCCTTCGGCGTTCTCGATGACCTTGGGGCTCTTGCCGTCCATGATGGCGACGCACGAATTGGTCGTGCCAAGGTCGATACCGATGATTTTGCTCATGTGTCTCTGCTCTCGCTCCTTTTGCGGCGAACGCTCGCGTCGGCCTTCCAAACGATGAAGCGCCTCACGTGCGGGCGTTCCCGGCTTGATGTCACGTCTCAAGGGTCAAGGGCGACACGCCCGGTGGCCCTCGTGTTGGCTTGGGCGGCGCCTTCATCAAGGGAGGTCCGCCTCGCGATCCGATATGGGAGGCGGGACGGCTGTCGCAAGGGCGCCGCGCCGCCGGCCTGAGGTGGTAGACTTCCCGGCGTGACCCTTTTCGGCTTTCATTTCCATCCAGCCTATCTGGACGGGGAGGCCCAGCGCGCCCTGGTGCTGGCCGCCCTGGAAGCCGCGGCGACCGCGCCGTTTTATCGGCCGGTCACGCCGGGCGGTCAGGCCATGAGCGTCGAGATGACCAATCTGGGGCCTCTCGGCTGGGTGACCGACGCGGCAGGCTATCGCTACCAGTCCACGCATCCAACCACCCGCGCGCCCTGGCGGCCCATTCCGCCGGCGCTGCTCGCTCTGTGGGCCGAACTCGCCGATGCCAGGACGCCGCCGGACGCCTGCCTGGTCAACCTCTACCGCGCCGGGGCGCGCATGGGACTGCATCAGGATCGCGACGAAGCCGACTTCTCCTTGCCCGTCCTTTCGGTCTCCCTGGGCGACACGGCGATTTTCCTCCTCGGCAGTCTCGATCGGCGCGCGCCGACCCGCTCATTGCATTTGGCGTCGGGTGATGTCTGCGTGCTTTCCGGCGAGGCGCGCCTGGCCTTCCACGGAATCGACCGCATTCTCCCCGGATCCTCGCGCCTGATTCCGGGCGGGGGGCGGATCAATCTGACCCTCCGCCGGGCGCGGGCCGCTTGAGACTTTGACAAGAACGCCTCGGGGGAGCGACCATGGGTTCAGAGGAGATCCGCCATGACAGTCCTGACCCGGCCCGAAGGGACCCAACCGGAAGACTTTCATCTCTCGCGGCGAGCCGTCAGCGCCCTCTTCTTCGCCGGCTACGCCGCCGCCGCCTGGTCGGCGCGGGCCGAGCCCATCCACACCGACGACAGTGGCCTGATCACCGAGGCGATCACCCTGCCGACGGCCGACTTCGCGCTGCCCGGCTATCTCGCCCGGCCTAAAGCGAAGGGGAAGTTCCCGGCCGTGCTGGTGGTCTCCGAGGTGTTCGGCCTGCACGAATACATCCGCGACACCTGCCGGCGCCTGGCCAAGCTCGGCTATGTGGCCGTGGCCCCGGCCTTTTTCGTCCGCGTGGCTGACCCCGCGCCGCTCACCGACCTCGCCCAGGTTATCAAGATCGTGAACCAGGCTTCCGACCAGCAGGTCATGGGCGATGTCGGCGCGACGCTGAAGTTCCTGAAGAGCGCGCCGTTCGTGGACGCCGCGAAGATCGCCGTCACCGGCTTCTGCTGGGGCGGCGGGATCACATGGCTGGCTTGCGAGGAATTCACCGATTTCAAAGCCGGGGTGGCGTGGTATGGCCGGATGGTCCCCCCGGCCTCCGGCGGCGATCCGGGCCGGCTCTGGCCCGTAAAACTCGTCGATCAACTTCACGCGCCGGTTCTTGGCCTCTACGGCGCCAAGGACGGCCTGGCGGTGAGCGTGCCGGCCATGCGAGCGGCCCTGGAGGCCGCCCACAAGACCGATACCGAAATCATCGTCTATCCCGACGCCGGCCACGGCTTCCACGCCGACTACCGCGACAGCTACAACGCCGCGGACGCCAAGGACGGCTGGATGCGAATGCTGGGCTTCTTCGCCAGGAACGGCGTGGGACCGAGGGCGTACCGAGCCGTTTAAGAAGCCGCCAGATGACAATTTCAATGGGGACTATGGGCTTCGCGCCAATCTTGGTCGCCGCGTTGTGGCTTGGTGCCGCGCCGAACTTCGCCTTTGGCGAAACATCTTCGGCGAGTCCCAAGCCCGTCGCGCCATGCTTCACGGTCCACGGCCGCCTTTCGCTCGCGAACGGCAATCCCAGTTTTCGCATTTGGCCGATAGGCTCATCCAGGATGCTGGGTGTTTGGGAAACGGGCGATGAGATGCCCATGGCCGAGCGGTTTCCGCCTCGGATCGTCAACCTCTTCGGATCTGATCCCGACGCGATGAATATTTTCGGTGACTTCAGGGTTTGCCCAATCACCAGACGGCGCGTCGGCCATATGCAGATCGTAACCGTCCGATCGGTGTCCCATGCGATCGCTCGAACGTCCGGCAGATAGCGCGTTGGCTGCGCGAAATGAAACACCCCCATCCCTACCGTCATCGCCGGGCTTGTCCCGGCGACCCATGACCCAACCGTTTGCCGTGGCTGCGCCGGCGCGGCCAAAGCTGGCGCCGGGGTCATCGGTGGCCGGGACTTACGCCCGGCCATGACGTTCCGTTAGGATTTATTTTTAACTCAATTGTCCAACGCCGTTACACAAACACCATCCGAATTGGGCGGGACAAAGAGCCCACAGCGCCGCCTAACGCCGCCCCTCATCCCCTCAGTTTGCGCACCAGAACCTCCAGATCGCGGGCCAATTGCGGGTCGGCGGCGCGCAGTTCCTCGATGCGGCGGACCGCATGCAGGACGGTGGTGTGATCGCGCCCGCCGAAGCGGCGGCCAATGTCGGGTAGGGAGCGGGTGGTGAGTTGTTTGGCCAGCCACATGGCCGCTTGCCTCGGGCGCGCCACCGCGCGGGTCCGCGTCTGCGAGATGAGGTCGGCCTGTTTGAGCCCGAAATGCTCCGACGCGGCCTTTTGGATTTCGTCCACCGTGACCCGGCGCTCGGCGCCCCTCAGATGCGGGCGCAACAGACATTGAGCTTCATCCAGGCTGACCGCGCCGACCCCCGCCCCGGCCCGCACGATCAGAGTGTTGAGGGCGCCTTCCAATTCACGCACGCTGTCGGTGAAGCGGTCGGCAAGGAAGGCCAAAACTTCCGGACGCAAGCTCCCGGAGAAACCCTGCTGGTGGGCCAGCACCTTGAGCTTGCGGTCCAGGATTCCCAGCCGCAAGGATCGGTCGGCGGGGTCGATGCCGCACACAAGACCGGCCGAAAGGTGGGAGCGTAGGCGCGCGTCGATCTCGCTCAGGGCGGCGGGCGGACGAACGGCCGAAAAGACCACCCGGCGGCCATCCTCCATCAGCGCCGCCAGGGTGTGGAACAACTCCTCCTGGGTGGACTGCTTGCCGCCGATGAAATGGACATCGTCGATGAGGAGCAGATCGGCGCTGCGCAGTTCATCCTTGAAAGCCGCCATCCGCCGCTCCATCAAGGCGCGCACGAAGCTGGACAGAAAGCGCTCGGCGGTCAGATAGACGACCTTGCGCGACGGCGCGCATCTCATCGCCTCCCAGGCCAAGGCGTTCAAGAGATGGGTTTTGCCAAAGCCGTAGGGACCGTGGAACACCACCGGATTGAAGTGGCCGTCGACCCACGAAGCGACCCGCCTGGCGACCGCGTGGGCGAATTCGTTGGCCGGGCCGGCGACGAAGGTCTCGAATCTGAACCGCTCCTGCAGGCCGCCAGCGGCGCAGGTCTTGGCCGCGGGGCCGGGCGCGGCGTCGGTGGACACAGGATTGGTGGCCTCTATCTCCAGGCCACCGGTGGGCGATCCGCTGCATTCCGCATCGAATTCCAGGCGTGATTTGAGGCTGAGACAGCGGCCCTCGGGATCGTTGGCGGCCCAGAGCTCACCGATGCGGCGCCAAGCATAGCGGCGGATCCAGTCGCGCGCGATGCCGGTGGGTGTCACCAGACAAAGGGCGCCGTCGGCGGCCGGGCGCAACGCCGCCGGCGCCAGCCACGATCCGAACGCGTCTTCACCCAACTCGTTCTTGAGCGCTCGACTGGCCTTGATCCAGATGGTCCCGGGCGGCGTCGCCGTGATCGCCGCCGACAGATTGTTCGTCGCCATGCGCCCCGTTTTCCCCAACCTTATTGGCCCCCCGCCGGGAGCAGAATGCCCGAGACGCCCGCGCGCCATCGGATCGCAAACCGCACTGCCACAATGCTCCCCTCGGCGGAGCTAGACGCTCCGCCGTCGCGTTTTCATCCACACAAGATCGAAAGCGTTGAGAATTCCAGACTAGCCCCGGCGCCCCCGCCGTCAACGTCAAAATGGCGAAAAATGGATCGATATTTTTGTTGACATGCGGAAGGTCCCGACAGGCCAAGGAAAAGTGTTTGATCACTTTTTTCTGGGGTCCGCGGGAAGTCGAATTTGTCGCACCGGCTTGCCGAGCGGCCCAGAGAGGCCGACGTCACGAATTCTAAAAATGCTAGCCGATTCAATAACTAAAGACATCAGGCAAGAAATTTACGCTACGGCTAGTTTCTTCAGTTGACGGTGCAGACGCGAGACCTTCCGCGAGCCGGTGTTGCGGTGGACCACGCCCCTGCCGACCGCCCGCATGAGTTCCGATTGAGCCACCGTGAACGCCGCCTTGGCGGCGCCGGCGTCGCCGGCGGCGAGCGCTTCATCGAACTTGCGAAGAAAGCTCCGCACACGCGAGCGCCTCGCCTTGTTGACCTCGGTGCGTTGCGCGATCTTGCGGATCGCTTTTTTGGCGCCGGGGTTGTTGGCCATGGATGTTCGAGCCTTGCGATAGCGGTCGCCGCCCGGAATGGCCGGCCGGTTCAAAAACGGGAGGCGCGGATATAGGCGAAGGCCCGCGGCCGGTCAATGCAACCCTCCGCCGCCTTGAGACGAACCGGCGACTACGGCCCCTCAACCCCGAACCCGCGGGCGCGAAGGAGGGCCGGAACACCGCCAGATCCCACCAGATGGCCTACGCCGACGATCACCACCGTGACGCCCGGCCTGGCGAGCCGCCGTGCGATCGATGCCGCCCATCGCTGGTTTCTCCTTGTGATCAGGCGCGCATACATCGTCGGCGAAGCCCGCCGCAGCGGCCTCAGGGCGTCCGCATCCAGGCCCGCCAGATCGCCGACCATCCATTCGGCCAACACATGACCGTAGGAGTCGGGATGTTCCTCGATCTCATGGAGCGTCTCGTCC